>NZ_JASPIX010000004.1:0-143834 GCF_030229735.1 Corynebacterium sp. MSK074 | reverse complement strand
AACCTTATCATCCAAGGTCTTCGGCTCATTATTAGCCGGAACCTCATCCGTCTCAGAACCAGCAGTAATCGACGGAGCAGGAACATCGGTCTTCGGCGCAGTGATCTTCACATCAATCGGATCACCAACCTTGTTGCCATCCTTGTCCTTAACAACAACCTTGGCATCCTGCGGGTCAGTACCCTCCGGCACCGTCACCTTAATGTCACCAGTCTCCGGATCAACCTCAACCTTGGCACCCTCAATCGGCTTACCGTCCTTATCCAGGACCTCACCAGTCATGCCCTCAGTCGGGTTCTTAACCTTATCATCCAAGGTCTTCGGCTCATTATTAGCCGGAACCTCATCCGTCTCAGAACCAGCAGTAATCGACGGAGTCGGGTCTGCCAGGAAAGAATCCGCCAGAAGTAGCGTACCCGTAGGCTTACCCGAAGCATCGGCGGCGAATACCTGAGAAGAGTACACAGTCGCCTTGGATAGGTCCTTCGGGACTGTGAAGTCACAGGATTCCAACTCACCTAGTTTGTTAGCAGTGACAGTGCAAACCTCACCGGTGGATTCACCGTCCGCAAACCACTCAATGGCGTACTGCTGGTTAGGAACCAGGCCGGTAGTCTTCGACTTGGCGGTATCACCAGGAGCTGCGATAGCAGAAGTGTTGTCGTAATTGAATACGTCGTGAATCGGGCGCGGAGTCAACAACGCGAACTTCTGGTCATAAATATTATCTGACACAAGCGCCTTACCTATTGGATCATCGGCGGGCTGGAACATATTGTCCTGGTAATTACCCATCCATAGGTCACGGTTATCACCGACTACCGGATACAAGTACATGTAGTCCTTGTTAATGTGGCGGTGACGCTGGCCCGCGGTGCCGTTCCACTGCATCAGGTTACCGTGCTCTTCGTCCTCAGCGGAAACGAGCGTGCCCCACTCTTCGTCAGTAGTTCTCCTACCCTTGTCGTTGCGGCTAATACCATACAAGCCAGCGAAGGGGAGATAGAAGGAACCGTCATCCTTTACATAAGCTACGCGGGACTCTGCGATATGGGAGCCTTCGCCGTGCTCAGCCTGATACTTCTCAACGATTTCCTTCTGGGCAACACGGAACTGTTCACGACTGTGGTTCTTGTTTGCTTCCTTCCAAGCGTCAAACTCACGTGCTACTTCATCGTTGACATAGGAGCCTACGACCTTAACATCAGTAGCGGCACGATCTGAAGATCCATTGAAGTATCTGTCGGCGAGTGTGCCCCCGGCCTCATTGTTTTCCCACCAAACTTCGCCCCGTGCGGTACCATAATTACCACCGTCTGGCCACTTCTTGTCAGCGGTCGGTGCCTCGGTCCACTCAGCTTCAGGCTTTGCAAGCCACCCATCTACGTTCGGACGTTCTTGGAATACGACCTTAGAACCGACAATTCGGTTAATGCCGGCCGTAAAGTCCCAGCTCTCCCATTTACGGGTCAGTCGGCCATGGAAGCGGCCACTGTACATGTCGCCGCCGGCCGCCAAGGTGTACTTGGCTGGGTCTGGGTTCTCAGCCCAAGTGCGGACTTGGAACTTCGAATCGCCTGCCAACTTGAATTCAACCGGATTGCCCAGACCATCCTTCGGCGCCTTGGACAAGTCGAAGACGAATTTACCCTCGGAATCCGAGGTGGTGTAGTAAATAGGAGAAACCTGCCCCTTACCGTTAACATACTGCAAGAAGACCTTTACACCAGGCATGGCCTCGTCAGCATCGTCCTGTTTATCTGGGTTTCCATCACGATCCAAGTAGACAGTGCCTTGGTAGCCCTGCTTCTGGCCCCAAGTACCATCCGCCCGAATAGCAGTTGCTTCCGAAGTGCCCCGCGAATCAGCGCTGCGATCCTGCGCAGATGCTGCATCCTGAGCAGCAGCAACCGGCGAGGAAGCCGGATTTACAACTGGATGAACAAACGGAGCTACGAGAGCTACAGAGAGAGCAGCGGCAGCGATAGTAGTGCCGCGACGGCGAGTTACGCCGTAAAAACTCTTCACTTTCATGAAAAGTCCTTCCTTATAAAAAATTAGGGAACATCAGAGAACAGGAGTATGCCCTCCACTCTTGGCCAGGCGTACGAACAACTGATTTTTAGCTGAGTTCTGACTGTCCTCAATCTGTAACATTATTGAAATCAGCTGCCTTTCACAACCCATACCTACATTTAGTTTTATTATTGCCTATGGTTAACATTGTATACATCTCTCAGGAACAGAAGATCTACCTAGCCAGTGGCCCTTCGGATTGTTCGCGCCACTTAAATACGTGATAAATCAGCTAAATATCCCTCTTGGAGATCAGTACGCCTTCTCTAATCTGCCCGCCTTTTTCGCATGAAAAAAGCGCGTCTGGGTTTCCAGACACGCTTCTTGTTGGGGCAATATTTACGGCGTTACTGCCCTCGCTTTTACCTAGAAGGTGAAGTCCTCATCCAGCGGGACGGAAGCGCCGGTGAATTCACCAAAGCCGTCATCGCCATAGATGGAATCGCCATAAGTCGGAATCGAGTAAGCAGCATTGCGCGCAGCCTCGGTCGGCTTGACGGAGATATTGCGGTAGCGGGAAATACCGGTACCGGCCGGGATGAGCTTACCGATAATCACGTTCTCCTTGAGACCGATGAGCTTATCGGAGCGCTTGTTAATAGCGGCGTCGGTAAGCACACGCGTGGTCTCCTGGAAGGATGCAGCGGACAGCCAGGACTCGGTAGCCAAGGAAGCCTTGGTAATACCCATGATCTCCGAGCGCAGCTGAGCCGGCTCGCCGCCTTCTGCGACCTGGGCAGCATTGAGCTGCTTAGCCTCAGAAAGGTCAATGAGGTTACCCGGCAGCAAGTCCGTGGTACCCGCATCAATGACGGTACCGCGGCGCAGCATCTGGCGGATGATGATCTCAATGTGCTTATCGTGAATAGCCACACCCTGGGTACGGTACACAGCCTGAACCTCATTGATGAGGTGCTGCTCCACGCCACGGCGGCCGAGGACCTCGAGCACATCGTGCGGGTCAGCCGCACCGCGCATGAGGCGGTCACCGGTCTCAACATGGTCGCCGTCCTTGAGGGAACGCTCAATCATGGCATCCGGGTTGGACTCCATCGGGCGACGAACCTGAGCCAGGCCCTGACGCTTGGAGAGCTTCTCGTAAACCACATCATCAGAGCCGTCATCCGGGGTGATGGTCAAGGTCCAGAAGTTACCCTCGTCAGACAGGGATACGGTGCCGTCAACGGAGGCGATAGGAGCGCGGTTCTTCGGGTTACGGGCCTCGAAAAGCTCCTGAACACGCGGCAGACCGCCGGTAATATCGCCACCGACACCACCCTGGTGGAACGTACGCATGGTCAGCTGGGTACCCGGCTCACCAATAGACTGTGCAGCCACGATGCCGACGGCCTCGCCGATATCGACGAGCTGGCCGGAAGCCATGGACTTGCCGTAGCACTTAGCGCAAACGCCGGCCGGGGTCTGGCAGGTCAGCACGGAGCGAACCTTGACCTCGGTGACCTTAGCGTCCAGCAGCTTCTGGGTGAGCTCCTCGGTGAGGTCGGAGCCGGCCTCGGCCACAACCTCGCCGTTGGCGTCCTTGACGTCGGTCGCGATAACGCGGCCGGATGCGGAGGTCTCCCACAGCTCGGAGAGAACAACCTTGTCGCCGGACTCCTCGCCGATAGGGACGCGGACGCCCTGGCGGGTGCCACAGTCCTCTTCGCGGACGATGACATCCTGGGCCACGTCCACCAGACGACGGGTGAGGTAGCCGGAGTCAGCGGTACGCAGTGCGGTATCGGCCAGGCCCTTACGGGAACCGTGGGAGTTGTTGAAGTACTCCAACACGGACAGGCCTTCGCGGAAGGAGGTCTTAATCGGACGGGTGATGTAATCACCGTGCGAGTTCACAACCATGCCCTTCATACCGGCCAGCGTCCAGATCTGACGCATGTTACCGGCAGCACCAGACTTCACAATCATCGGAATCGGATTGTGGTCCGGGTACATGTTCTCGACGGCCTCACCGACGGTATCGGTAGCGTCCTTCCACAGCTCAACCAGGCGGTCGTAGCGCTCGCGCTCGGTCAGGGCGCCCTGCTCCCAGTACTTGCGCTCGATGCGCTCTGCTTCCTTCTCATAAGACTCGAGGATCTCGGTCTTATTCGGCAGAACCAGAACGTCAGACATGGTGATGGTCACGCCGGAACGGGTTGCCCAGTAGAAGCCGGCATCCTTCATGTTGTCCAGCACCTGAGCAACGGTGATCATCGGGTACTTATTGGCCAAGTCATTGACCACGTCACCGATGAGAACCTTGTTGCCGGAGCCGCCGCCCTTACGGACCATGATGCCCTCGAGGTACGGGTAGTTCCATGGCAGCAGCTCGTTGAACATGACGCGGCCGATGGTGGTGTAGCCCATCCATGCCTGGCCCTTGGTCCAGCCATCTGGGAACTGCTCCTCCTCGATTTCCTTCGGAGGGCGAAGGTGATCGATGCGGACCTTGATCGGAGCCTGCAGACCAACGGTGCCGCGGTCATAGGCCATGAGGGCCTCAGCGTAGGAGGAGAAGACGCCGGTAGCCGGCTTGTCCTTCTCTGCCTCGCGGAAACGACCATTGCCGCCGATCTCATCCTCGGACTTGTCCATCGTCAGGTAGTACAGGCCGGTAACCATGTCCAGACGTGGCATGGCCAGCGGCTTACCAGATGCTGGGGACAGAATGTTGTTGGACGCCAGCATCAGGACGCGAGCCTCAGCCTGTGCCTCAGCGGACAGCGGCAGGTGAACTGCCATCTGGTCACCGTCAAAGTCGGCGTTGAACGCCTCACAAGCCAGCGGGTGCAGCTGAATAGCCTTACCCTCAACCAGCTTCGGCTCGAAGGCCTGAATACCCAGGCGGTGCAGCGTAGGTGCACGGTTAAGCATCACTGGGTGCTCAGAAATGGCCTGCTCCAGAACGTCCCACACCTCAGGGCGCTGGCGCTCAACCATGCGCTTGGCGGACTTGATGTTCTGGGCGTAGTCATTTTCTACCAGGCGCTTCATAACGAACGGCTTGAACAGCTCGAGCGCCATGAGCTTCGGCAGGCCACACTCGTGCAGCTTCAGCTGCGGACCAACGATAATAACGGAACGGCCGGAGTAGTCCACGCGCTTACCCAGCAGGTTCTGGCGGAAGCGGCCCTGCTTGCCCTTGAGCAAGTCAGACAGGGACTTCAGCGGACGGTTGCCCGGGCCGGTAACCGGACGGCCACGGCGGCCGTTATCGAAGAGCGCGTCCACAGACTCCTGCAGCATGCGCTTCTCGTTGTTCACGATGATCTCTGGAGCACCCAGGTCGATCATGCGCTTCAAACGGTTATTGCGGTTGATCACGCGGCGGTAGAGATCGTTCAGGTCGGAGGTAGCGAAGCGGCCACCGTCCAGCTGCACCATCGGGCGCAGCTCTGGCGGGATAACCGGGATGGCGTCCAGCACCATGCCGGCCGGATCGTTGCCGGAGCGCAGGAAGGCAGCAACAACCTTCAGGCGCTTCAGCGCACGCATCTTCTTCTGGCCCTTGCCGTTGTTGATGATCTCGCGCAGTTCCTCGGCCTCAGCCTCGAGGTCGAAGTTGCGGACCAGGGTCTGGATGGCTTCTGCACCCATGCCGCCGGTGAAGTAATCCTCGTAGCGGTCAACCAGCTCTTCGTAGATGGTCTCATCGATGATCATCTGCTTCGGAGCCAGCTTGATGAAGGTGTTCCAGATTTCATCCAGGCGGGCGATCTCGCGCTCGCCGCGCTCGCGGATGTGCTGCATCTCCTTATCGGCAGCGTTCTGCACCTTCTTGCGGGCATCTGCCTTGGCGCCGGCTGCTTCCAGCTCAGCCAGGTCAGACTCCAGCTTGGAGGCGCGCTCTGCGATCTCGGACTCGGTATCGTCCTCAACGTCCTTCTTCTCCAGAAGCATCTCTGCTTCCAGGGTGGACTGATCGTTGTGGCGAGCCTCTTCATCCACGGAGGTGATGATGTTGGCCGCGAAGTAGATGATGCGCTCGAGATCCTTCGGAGCCAGGTCCAGCAGGTAGCCCAAGCGGGAAGGAACGCCCTTGAAGTACCAAATGTGGGTTACCGGAGCAGCCAGCTCGATGTGGCCCATGCGCTCACGGCGAACCTTGGACTTGGTCACCTCAACGCCACAGCGCTCACAGATGATGCCCTTGTAGCGGACGCGCTTGTACTTGCCACAAGCGCACTCCCAGTCACGGGTAGGGCCGAAGATGCGCTCGCAGAAAAGGCCGTCCTTCTCCGGCTTCAGGGTGCGGTAGTTAATGGTCTCGGGCTTTTTGACCTCGCCCTTGGACCAGCGACGAATATCGTCTGCGGTGGCCAGACCGATGCGGAGCTCGTCGAAGAGATTTACGTCAAACACGTAATGTCTCCCTTTCATCCTCGTTGTCGAGGAATTGATGGCTTTCTATGAATGAAACGTTTATGCCCAGCCGCGGGGATTTCCCCGCGGTGGACCAAGAAACTAACTAGGCGATGTCAGCAGAGGAACCCTCATCGCGGGACAGGTTAATGCCAAGCGATGGGCTATCCATGTCATCGTCATCAGAGCCAGACAGCTCCATCGGCGTGCCATCGGTGGAGAGAACCTCCACGTTCAGGCACAGGGACTGCAGCTCCTTGAGCAACACCTTGAAGGACTCAGGGATGCCCGGGTCTGGGATATTGTCGCCCTTAACAATGGCTTCGTAGACCTTCACGCGGCCGACGACGTCATCGGACTTGATGGTCAGCAGCTCCTGCAGGGTGTAGGCAGCGCCGTATGCCTGCATTGCCCACACCTCCATCTCGCCGAAGCGCTGGCCACCGAACTGGGCCTTACCACCCAGCGGCTGCTGGGTAATCATGGAGTAAGGACCGGTGGAACGGGCGTGAATCTTCTCATCGACCAAGTGGTGCAGCTTGAGCATGTACATGTAGCCGACAGAAATCGGGTACTTGTATGGCTCGCCCGAGCGGCCGTCGAAAAGCGTGGCCTTGCCATGCTCATCCACCAGCACATCTCCGTCGCGGTTAGGACGGGAAGAAGCCAGCAGGCGCTCGATCTCGTGGTTGGTAGCACCGTCGAAGACCGGGGTCGCGGTCAAGGAATCCGCAGGCACGTCATAGAGCTCTTCCGGCAGGGTCTTGAGCAGCTCGGCGTTCTTCGGATCCTCGGTATCAACCTTCCAGCCGGCGTGTGCCAGCCAGCCCAGGTGAACCTCGAGGACCTGGCCAATGTTCATACGACGCGGCACACCGTGGGTGTTAAGCAGGATGTCCACCGGGGTACCGTCTTCCATGAACGGCATATCCTCTGGCGGCAGGATCTTGCCCACAACACCCTTGTTGCCGTGGCGGCCGGCCATCTTATCGCCGTCCTGGATCTTGCGCTTCTGGGCAACGTAGACACGAATCATCTCGTTGACGCCAGGGGCCAGATCGTCATCATCGTCGCGGGAGAAGCGAGCAACGCCAATGACCTTGCCTACCTCACCGTGCGGCACCTTCATGGAGGTATCGCGGACCTCGCGGGCCTTCTCACCGAAGATGGCGCGCAGCAGGCGCTCCTCCGGGGTCAGCTCGGTCTCACCCTTCGGGGTGACCTTACCCACCAGGATGTCGCCGGCGCGGACGTCGGCACCGATGCGGATGATGCCGCGCTCGTCCAGGTCGCTCAGCACGTCCTCGGAGACGTTCGGGATCTCGCGGGTGATTTCCTCGGCGCCCAGCTTGGTATCGCGAGCATCGATCTCGTGCTCCTCGATGTGGACGGAGGTCAGGATGTCCTCTTCCACGATGCGCTGGTTGAGGATGATGGCGTCCTCGTAGTTATGGCCTTCCCACGGCATGAAGGCAACCAGCAGGTTGCGGCCGAGGGACATCTCACCATTGTGGGTACCCGGGCCATCAGCCAGAACCTGGCCGGCCTCTACGCGCTCGCCCATGGAGACCAGCGGGGTCTGGTTGTAGTTGGTGCCCTGGTTGGTGCGCTCGAACTTACGCAGGATGTAGGTATCGCGCTGGCCCTCATCATCCATGATGGTGATGACATCAGCGGTGACGTTTTCGACCACACCGGCCTTCGGGGTGATAACAACGTCGCCAGCGTCGTACGCAGCGCGCTGCTCCATGCCGGTACCCACCAGCGGGGCCTCGGAGCGCACCAGCGGCACGGCCTGCTTCTGCATGTTCGCACCCATCAGGGCACGGTTAGCATCGTCGTGCTCCAAGAACGGAATCATGGCGGTACCCACGGAAACCATCTGGCGCGGGGAGACGTCAACGTAGTCCACACCGGCGGCGTCGGTAAGCCCGATGTCGCCGTCCTTCAGGCGGACCTCAATACGCTCGCCGGTGAGGTTGCCCTCTGCGTCCTGCTCGACCTCGGCCTGAGCAATAGCGAAGCGGTCCTCTTCATCGGCGGTGAGGTACTCCACCTGGTCGGTGATCTTGCCGTCCACAACCTTGCGGTACGGGGTCTCAATGAAACCAAAAGCATTCACGCGGGCGTAGGACGCCAGCGCACCAATGAGGCCAATGTTCGGGCCCTCAGGGGTCTCAATCGGGCACATACGGCCGTAGTGAGAAGCGTGAACGTCTCGCACCTCAATGCCGGCGCGCTCACGAGACAGGCCGCCTGGGCCCAGCGCGGATAGGCGACGCTTGTGGGTCAGGCCGGACAGCGAGTTGTTGTGGTCCATGAACTGGGACAGCTGCGAGGTACCGAAGAACTCGCGGATAGCAGCAGAGACCGGGCGCACGTTAATCAGGGAGGTCGGAGTGATGGACTCTGCATCCTGGGTGGTCATGCGCTCGCGCACAACGCGCTCCATGCGGGACAGGCCGACGCGGACTTGGTTCTGGATGAGCTCACCCACGGTGCGCAGGCGACGGTTACCAAAGTGGTCGATGTCATCCGTGTGCAGGGAGATCATCTCACCGTTCGGTGCCTTCATCTCGCGCTCGCCTACGTGCAGGCGGACCAGGTACTCGAGGGTGACGGCAATGTCTTCCTCGGTCAGGGTCATCAGACCATCGTGGTCGCCGCCGAGCCCCAGCTTGCGGTTGACCTTGTAGCGGCCGACCTTAGCCAGGTCGTAACGCTTTGCGCGGAAGAAGGAGTTATCCAGCAAGGACTGAGCCAGCTCGCGGGTGGGCTGCTCGCCTGGGCGCTGCTTGCGGTAAATCTCCAGCAGTGCCTCATCGGTGTTCGCTACACCGTCAGACTCCAGGGTGGACATCATGAGCTCGGAGAAGCCGAAGCGATCCTTGATCTGCTCCTCGCTCCAGCCCAGTGCCTTAAGCAGCACGGTTACCGGCTGGCGGCGCTTGCGGTCAATGCGCACGCCGACGGTGTCGCGCTTGTCGACGTCGAACTCCAACCATGCACCGCGGGAAGGAATAACCTTCACGGAGTGCAGCGGGCGCTCGGTGGACTTATCGATCGAGCGATCGAAGTACACGCCCGGGGAGCGCACCAGCTGAGAGACGACGACGCGCTCGGTACCGTTCACGATGAACGTGCCCATATCCGTCATGATCGGGAAATCGCCGATAAAGACGGTCTGCGACTTAATCTCTTGGGTGTCGTTATTAATAAACTCTGCGGTCACGTACAGCGGCGCGGAGTAGTTGATGTCCTTTTCTTTGCACTCATCCACGGTGTTCTTCACCGGTTCAAAGCGCGGCTCCGACAAGGACAGGGACATATTGCCCGAGTAGTCCTCAATCGGCGAGAGCTCTTCAAGGATATCCTCGAGGCCGCTCGTCACGCGGGCGTCATCGCCGCGCTCAGCCTGCTCGCGCTCGCGCCACTCCGGCGCGCCGACGAGCCAATCAAAGGAATCAAGTTGTACGTCAAGGAGACCCGGCAGGGCGATAGGCTCGCTGATTTTTGCAAACGAGTATCGCTTCGGGGCTCCGGGGATATTGGCCACTGACTTGGTCTGGCGGGAGACTGCCAAGATGGGTCCTTCCAGCACCTCACGCGGATTGCCTGCTCGCCCTGGCCGACGAGCCGCAAAACCGCTGGTAATTCTAGCATTCGGTCTGCTGTGGAGTGTCTGGGTTCAGAATGCACAAAATCACCTTGTCAAGTCGGTTTTGCCATCACCGGCCTGAAAGGCTAAATGTGCACCGAAGATCCAGATTCCAGCGCAACGAAACAGCTTATAGGAAAAGACCTGCCATGTAAAGACACACCACTCTTGGGGCGTGTCGCTACCGCGCTAGGGGGCAAGCTCGTGCTCGCCGCGGCACTAACGCGTCCACGTCGCGCCACTGTGCGCGACAACCACCGAGCACCCTACCACTAAATTCTCGCCACACCGCAAACCTGGTGGCGAATAAGTTTCTTAACTGGGCTTTTAGCGGCTGGCCGGGACTGCATTGCCGCCGACGCGTCCACGGTTATGGCGCGAGCGAGCATGCTTATTCTTGCCGCCAAATAGGCCCAGCGCGCCAATGATTCCGAGCAGAGTCAACAGTGCACCGAGGCCGATGGCAACCCACCGCACGATCTCCGCTACGCGGTCGCGCGGGAAATCTGCCGCCTCCTTGAGCAGCGCCTGCTGGTCCTCTTCTGAGGTAGAGCCGTTAAAAACGAAGGCGCGCTCGCGGCCCACGCCCTCGCGATCCGCGTAGTAATCATCGATGTCCATTTCCATGCCCACCACGAGGCCGGTTTGCTGGTCCACGTAGAAGTCGCGGCTGCCGGAGTGGGTCAGGTAGCCCTGCTCCTCGCCGCCGCCTTCCTTGGGCAGGCTGGTGGTATTTCCATCGGCCGCATACAGCTGCGCCACGTTGGTCGGCTCAATTTCTTGGTGGTAGCGGTAGACCGTACGGCCGTCCATCGTGGTTTCTTCTTCAAAGACCGCATCGACGGCCTTGCGCAGCGTCGGGTCAAAGACCGGGTAGTTGGTCTTTTCCGCATCCGCTGGGAACTTGAGCCAGTATCCGTCCACGGTCACCGTGTCGGACGGGGTCGCAAGCGTGTGGCTCAACGAGGCCTCCCCCGCCGCCTCACCGCTCAGGCGGTCCACGGGATAGGTCCACACCTGGGCCTGGCTCAGGTCATTGAGCCCCTCCCCCTGGCCGCGCATGCGGGTCTCACCAATGCGTACGGTGGCCTTCTCATCATCCGAGGGCTCTTGGATATCCATGTTGATTTGGTAGGTCATGGGGCCCGAATACGGCGTGGTGCCGTCCTTGGACAGCTGCTGCGAATCCGCAGAATCATCGTGCAGTGTCCACGTACTGTTTTTCAGGTTCAGCGGCAGCCGCGGGGAGTAATCCAAAAACGCCGGCGCCACAATACCGGCGGCGATGAGCGCGACGCCGAGGCCTAGGAGCAGGACGGAAAAAATGCGGGACTTGGGCAGCATGGGGGCTAATTCTACAGCCCTTGGCGGCGATTCCTTGTTTCTACAGGCCCGCGGTGCACTCCCTACCATCCTTCCGGCACAAAGAAACCCATATTGCGGCCACAATCCTCCGGAAGTCGTGCCACCTACGGCGCACAACGCGGCCGCTTTATAGGGCGCGACCTCCCCCGCACAGTTCAATCGCTGTGACAGGAAGAATCCGCCAAGGCACAAAACCAGGAAACCCCCAGCTCCCACCGCGCGCGGCGGTAAGAGTGGGGGTTTGAAAGCGTAAAGCTCAGTGAAATTACTTGAGCTCGACGGAAGCGCCAGCCTCTTCCAGCTTGGTCTTAGCAGCCTCAGCGTCGTCCTTGGAAGCGCCCTCGAGGATAGCCTTAGGAGCACCCTCGACCATTTCCTTAGCTTCCTTCAGGCCCAGGCCGGAGACGATCTCGCGGACAGCCTTAATAACGCCAATCTTCTTAGCGCCAGCGTCGGTCAGAACGACGTCGAACTCGGTCTTCTCCTCAGCGGCAGCAGCGCCGCCCTCAGCCGGAGCGCCAGCTGCAACAGCAGCAACCGGAGCAGCAGCCTCAACGTCGAATACCTCTTCAAATTCCTTAACGAACTCGGACAGTTCGATGAGGGTCATTTCCTTGAAAGCTTCAATGAGCTCGTCCTTGGTGAGCTTAGCCATGATGGCAAGTCCTTTCTGTGTTGTGTGTGCGCTGCGCGTGTTTTATGCCGCGCACACGGTGTTGTAATTGTGCGTCTTTTGTGACGACTTAAGCTTCTGCTTCCTTCTTGTCCTGCAGGGCTGCGACGGTGCGTACAGCCTTGGTTGCAGGAGCGTTGAAGAGAGCGGCTGCCTTCGCCATAGAACCCTTCATAGCGCCAGCCAGCTTTGCGAGGGTGGTCTCGCGGTTGTCCAGCTTGGCGATGGCCTCAACCTGGTCGGCAGACAGTGCGTTGCCGTCCATGTAGCCACCCTTGATGATGAGTGCCTTGTTGTCATCAGCGAACTTGGTGATGACCTTCGCAGCATCCACTGCCTCGCCCTTGATGAACGCAATTGCGGTCGGGCCAGTCAGCAAATCATCAAGACCTTCGATGCCAGCTTCCTTGGCAGCGATCTTGAAAAGGGTGTTCTTGGCGACGGAGTATTCAACGTCAAAGCCCAGATCGTTACGCAGCTCCTGCAGCTGGGATACGGTCAGGCCGCGGTACTCGGTCAGTACGACAGAGTTAGCGCCAGCCAGCTTCTCCTTCAGCTCTGCCAGGTCTGCAGTGTTCTTTGGGTTTGCCATTGTCTCTCGCCTCCTTCCAAAACATCTCTTTTATTATTCCGCCGGGGCCTTCCTCGCTTCGGTTACCCGAAACAACAAAAGCCCCGTGCAAGAGCACAGGGCGCGCGACATAAGAGAATGCCGCGAATAATCGCAAAGTGTCTCCTGCGTGGGCCGCCTCCTAGGATGGAGAACCTTCGATCCAAATGGATGACCAACGGTCTTCGGTGAACTTTGACTCGGCCGTGATCTGGCCGTTCAAACTTCGTGAAAAACACTACCTCCCCACCCACGGTTTCTCCAAATCGCCGTGTGCTCCGCGTAGCATGGCCGCTATGACCAGCCTGATGTGGTTCCGCGATGACCTGCGCCTGCACGATAACCAGGCCCTTTCCCGCGCGGCCGAGGCCGCCCCGCTTGGCGACAAAAGGAAATCTCCCGCAACCCACACATTGGCTTTGTGGTGGGTGCCTACTGCATTGAAGACGAGGTTATCCTGCGCCGCGAACTGGATTTCCCGGATGGCACTGCCGTAGGAGATACCCTTGTCATTCCGAATACAGCCGGATATTTTATGCACATCCTGGAGTCTGCTTCGCACCAAATTCCTTTGGCACGCAACGTTTACTTCGACGGCGGCGATTGGGCGCCAGACGATATTGACGCCGTGTAGCTGCAGGCGGGCTAAGACATAGAAGAAGGGCTTCGAGGCAATCCTCGAAGCCCTTTAACTTTGAACGCAGTGCGTTAGGACTGCTTACGCGGTGTAATCCTTGACCACGGAACCGTCAACCGGGATGCCCGGGCCGGAGGTGGTGGAGATGGTAGCGCGCTTGATGTAGATGCCCTTAGCGGAAGAAGGCTTCAGACGCTGGATCTCGTCCATGAGGGCGCCGTAGTTCTCAGCCAGCTTCTCAGCATCGAAGGATGCCTTGCCGATGATGGCGTGCAGGTTAGCAGCCTTATCAACGCGGAAGGAGATCTTGCCGCCCTTAACCTCAGCGATTGCCTTAGCAACATCTGCGGTAACGGTGCCGGTCTTCGGGTTCGGCATCAGACCACGCGGGCCCAGGACGCGAGCAACGCGGCCAACCTTGGCCATCTGATCCGGGGTAGCGATAGCAACGTCGAAATCGATGTTGCCCTCGTTGATCTGCTCGATCAGTTCAGCGGTGCCAACGATGTCAGCGCCAGCTTCCTGAGCGGCGGTAGCCTTCTCGCCCTCAGCGAAGACAGCAACGCGAACGTCCTTACCGGTGCCGTTAGGCAGGGAAACGGTGCCGCGAACCAGCTGGTCAGCCTTGCGCGGATCAACGCCCAGACGGAAGACGACGTCAACGGTGGCGTCGAAGTTCTTGGAGGAGGTCTCCTTGGCCAGCTTGGTAGCCTCGATCGGACGGTACAGGCGGGACTTATCTACCAGTTCCGCAGCGGCCTTATAAGCCTTAGACTTGGTGCTCATTTAACAATTCCTTTTCTGGATTGGTGTGGTGTTCGGCGGGCCGTAGCTGGCCCTACCACATAAAGTTTTTACTTCTCCGGTGCGCCATCAACGGTGATGCCCATGGAGCGGGCGGTACCGGCGATGATGCGAGCGCCGTTCTCGATGTCACGTGCGTTCAGGTCCGCAAACTTGGTCTCTGCGATTTCCTTGCACTGATCCCAAGACACAGAGCCGACCTTGTCGGTGTGTGGGACGCCGGAGCCCTTCTTGATGCCAGCGGCCTTCAGCAGCAGCTTAGCTGCCGGCGGGGTCTTCAGCTTGAAGTCGAAGGAACGGTCCTCGTAGACGGTGATCTCAACCGGAACCACGTTGCCACGCTGGTTCTCGGTAGCGGCGTTATAAGCCTTGCAGAACTCCATGATGTTGACGCCGTGGGCACCCAGTGCCGGGCCAACTGGCGGTGCCGGGTTAGCGGCGCCTGCCTCGATCTGCAGCTTGATGAAGCCGGATACCTTCTTCTTAGGAGCCATCGAATTACCTCTTTCCTGTGTTACCGGGATGTCCGCCACGATGAATAACGGGATCCCGTCCGGATGCTCACCTTCAGTGGGCCACCGGAGGATGAAACGTTTTCTTATACGCACGCCAAAGGCGCACGGCGTTCCAGTTTAGAACACCGTGCGCCCTGCACAAAATCACTTTTTAGGAGATGCGCTCGATCTCGGTCGGCGACAGCTCCACTGGGGTCTCGCGGCCGAAGATGGATACCAAGCCCTGCATCTTGCCGGTCTCCGGGTCGATCTCGGAAATGGTCGCAGATACGGCGGCCAGCGGGCCGGACAGGATGGTCACGGCCTCGCCCACCTCGAAATCGTGCGCGTACTTCTTGGCCACTTCCTTCTCCGGCATAGCCACAACCTGCTCGCCTTCTGCCTCGTTCGGGGCAGCATCGCCCTTGGTGGACGGCGCCTCGTTGGGCATCAGGAACTTAGCCACGTCGCGGGTCTTAACCGGGGTGGCGTTACCCTCGTTGCCCACGAAGGAGGTCACGCCTGGGGTTTCGCGGATGACGGACCATGCGGCGTCGTTAAGCTCAGCGCGGACCAGGACGTAGCCCGGCAGCAGCTTGCGCTTCACGATCTTCTTCTTGCCGTCCTTGTTCTCCAGGACCTGCTCAATAGGTACAACGACCTCGAAGATGGAATCTTCTACCTCGAGGGTCTGGGCGCGCATGTCCAGGTTGGTCTTTACCTTGTTTTCGTAGCCGGAGTAGCACTGGATGATGTACCACTGGCCCGGCTGCTTCTTCAGTTCGCGGGTAAAGGCGCGCAGGCGCTTGCGGTAGGCGGCATCCTCGGACTCGTCTTCGCTGGCCTCAGGGGCTGCACCCTCGGCCTCTGCTTCGGTCGCTGCCGGTTCCGCTGCGTCGGCGGACTCGCCTGCAGCCTCGGTGGACTCAGCCGTTCCTTCAGCTTCCTCCGCTGCCGGAGCGGCTGGGGTAGCGTCTTCCTGTTGTGCTTCTTCCACGGAGCTAGCGTGCTCTGCCGCCTGCTCCTGCACGTTGGACTGCATTGCCTCTTCCAGGGAGGTGCCTACGGTTTCGACGTTATTCTCGTCGCTCATAATTCTTACTCCAAAAAATTCCTCGGCGCGTTGCGTAGGACCAGCCTACCCGCCCGCGTATGGGCAAAAAGTATCCCGCCGTTCCTCTAAGCGGAAACAGCGGGATAAAAGATTATGCGCTTATCTTACTAATCTGAGAGAACCTGCTCAACTCCGAGACCAGCCAGGGTGTCAACGCCCCAGACCAAAACGGTCAGCACGATAAGGAACGCAAAGGTAATGAGGGTGTACTGCAGCATCTCCTTAGCGGTAGGCCACACCACCTTCTTCATCTCGGATACGACCTCGCCTGGGAAGGCGGCTACGCCACCACCTGGGGTGTCATCGTGGTTCTTATCCTCGACGCGGACGACGTGCTTATCGGCGTAGTCCGCGGAGGACGTGGTAGCCGCACCAGAGAGCTGACGCTTACCGGTCGGGCGCGATGCACCCGAATTCTTCGGCTGCTGCTCATCGCTCACAGCTAACCCTCCTTGGGAACTAAATCTAATAGGGCGCTTAGCGCGCACCTCCATAACTTTGTCAACCCTAGCAAAGCTTGCACAGCATGAAAAGCTGACCACGGCATTTGCAAGGCGTGGCTTTGATAACAAGTGGGCGGGCCAAGCGCCGAGAGGAAAATAGGGCATGAAGAAACCCCGCCACCTAATGCCAGATGACGGGGTTCACTGTGCAGGGGCGACAGGACTCGAACCTGCAACCTACGGTTTTGGAGACCGTTGCGCTACCAATTGCGCCACGCCCCTATTCTTTTATTCCTCAATGCCTCAGCATCAAGCGTTGAAGACCTTACCAGAGCCATAGTTCCAATCCGAAACTAGGCACAGCCTGGACTGCCTTCAGCGCGGTAATAAAAAAGCGCCCTGCGGGCGCCTTTCTTTCCCGGTAGCGATGGCGAGAATTGAACTCGCGACACAGCGATTATGAGTCGCTTGCTCTACCACTGAGCTACACCGCCATATTCACCTTGGGGGAATTTCTTCCTCCGAACATGAATGGAGCCCCCTGACAGAATCGAACTGTCGACCTTTTCCTTACCATGGAAACGCTCTGCCGACTGAGCTAAGGGGGCACATCCTAGCGTTGAACACATCGCTATTTCGTTGTGCTCTCCGTTGCGGACTCCAATAATCTAACCTGCTTTCAACGTTTTACACAAATCGCCACGTCAGAACGTAAAAATGCATAGCTCTCGTGACACACTTTCGCGCCTTTTGAAGGCAGTTGAATGAACGGCATGGCAGACCACTCCTGCGGGCTGCCCGGCCACGCCTCCTGCCGTGCGCCAGCAGCCATGCGAAGGCATGTGGATTGGGGGGTGGGAAAAAGGGGCGTCGGCAAGCGTGGCACTACTCACCGCGGGCAGTGACCCCGGCACGGACGCTGGTGGCTGAGTCCAGTGAGGCTTTCCGCAGTTGTTGAAAAGCCGCAAATACGGCCGTTGACATGGGGTCCTGAGGGTTTAAGCTGGGTCTGTAAAATCCCCCCCCACCCCATGCCAAGGAGCGAAGATATGTCCGCTACCGATATTGCCACCCCACACATCAATCCGCAGGGCGCGCCCATTGCGGAAACCATCCTCCTGCCCGGTGACCCGCTGCGCGCGAAGTTCATCGCCGAGAACTTCTTGGAAGATACCGTCCAGTTCAACGGTGTGCGCAATATGCTGGGGTTTACCGGTACTTTTAACGGCAAGCCCATCTCCGTGATGGGCTCCGGCATGGGCATTCCCTCCATCGGCATCTACTCCTGGGAGCTCATCCACAACTACGGCGTAAAGAAGCTCATCCGTGTCGGCTCCATTGGCGCCATGCAGGAAGACATTGCGCTGCACGATGTCATCGTTGCTTCGTCCGCCTCCACCGATTCCAACTTCTTGAGCCAGTACAACCTACCGGGCAGCTACGCCCCCACCGCCTCGTGGGAGCTCCTCAAGGCTTTGGTGGATCAGGCCGAAAAGCAGCAGGCCCACATCCACGTAGGCAATATTTTGAGCTCGGATATCTTCTACAACTTTGACCAGAGCGTGAACGAGCGCTGGGCGCACATGGGTGTGCTCGGCGTAGAGATGGAATCCGCAGCGCTTTATGCCACCGCGGCTGAGGCCGGCGTCGACGCGCTGGGACTTTTCACCGTCTCCGACAACCTGGTGCACGATACCCACCTCTCCGCGGAGGAACGCCAGACCGCCTTCCGCACCATGATTGAACTCGCGCTTCCGCTCAACGCGCTCGACTAAAAGGAACCTCTCCCCGTGACTTCCACCCACCCCACCGCTTCCCCGCAGGAAAAGCGGCCAGGCTCCGCGGTAAACCCCAAGGTTGCCGTGCCTATCCTGCTCTTTGTCTTCGTCTTCTCGCTGGTTATTGATAACGGCTTTAAGACGATGACCATGCCAATCGCCGAGGCGCTCGACATCTCCGATACCACCGCCTCCCTCCAAGCTTCCCTCGCCGGCGTGATCATCGGCATCGGCGCCGTGGTCTACGCCGCGCTGGCAGATTCCATCTCCATCCGCAAGCTCATGCTCACCGGCGTTGTCCTCATCGCCGTGGGCTCGCTTTTGGCCTTCGCCTTTTCCAGCTTCTGGCCCATGGTGCTCACCGGCCGCCTCATCCAGACCACTGGCCTTGCCGCCGCGGAGACGCTGTATGTCATTTACGTGACCAAGCACTTGAGCGAGGCCGATCAAAAGACCTACCTCGGCTTTTCCACCGCCGCCTTCCAGGCCGGCCTGCTCATCGGCGCGCTGACCTCCGGCTTTATTTCCACCTATGTCTCGTGGACGGCGATGTTCCTCATCCCGCTCATCCTCATCCTGGCCATCCCGCCGATTATCAAGCTGGTGCCGGAAGATGCGGCCGTGGAGGGCCACCTCGACGCCCTGGGCCTGTTTTTCATCGCGGTCTTCGCCACCGGCCTGACCATGTTTATGCAGGAATTCAACTGGGCATGGCTCATCTTCGCTCTCCTTGGCGTCGTAGGCTTCATCATCCACATCGGCCGCGCCAAGCACCCCGTGGTCACCCCGGAGTTCTTTACTAACGGCCGCTACGTGTGGACCATCCTCATGGTCTTCTTTGTCTACTCCACCCAGATGGGCTTCATCTTCCTGCTGCCGTTTGCCGCACATGACTTGCATGGCATGAACATCGATAAGGCCTCCCTGCTGATGATCCCGGGCTATATTTGCGCCATCCTCATCGGCATTTTCTCCGGCAAGATCGGTGCCGTCTTGTCCTCTCGCGCCACCATCTACACCGCCTTCGCTTTGGTTGCCGGCGCGCTGGTGGCGGCCGCGCTCTTCGTGCAGCTTCACGTTGCCGTGCTCATCCTGGCCATCGTGGCCTTTGCCTCCGGCTTTGCGCTGATGTACGCCCCGCTGGTCAACACCGCACTGCGCAATATCACCGCCGCCAAGTCCGGCATCGCCATCGGCTTTTATAACCTGACCATCAATATCGCCATCCCACTGGGCATTGCCTATACGGCAAAGCTGCAGGACCTCACCAGCTATAACACCGTGCTGTGGATCCTGGCGGCCGTCGCCGCCATCGGCATTGTCCTGTACATCGTCTCTGACCTCAAGATGGCCCGTTCCGAATCCCGCCTCACCCGCTAAGGAGAACAATTATGACTTCCCGCACCGACGTTGCATCCATCATCGACCACACCCTGCTCAAGCCGGAGGCCACCCCGGAACAGTTCCGCGCCTTGGTGAATGAGGCGGCCGAGCTGGGCACCTATTCCGTCTGTGTTTCCCCGTCCGCCCTGCCCATCGAGGTTCCTGATTCGCTGCATATTGCTACCGTCGTGGGCTTTCCTTCCGGTGCTGTAAAGCCGGAGATTAAGGCCGCTGAGGCGGCCCGCGCGGTTGCTGATGGTGCCGAAGAGGTGGACATGGTCATCAATATCCCGCTGGCCATCGAGGGCCGCGCCGAGGATCTGCAGGCCGAAATCCAGGCCGTGCGCGATGCTATCCCAGGCAAGGTGCTCAAGGTCATCATCGAGTCCGCCGCGCTTTCCGACGACGCCATTGTCCTCGCCTGCAAGGCCGCCGCAGCCGCCCAGGCGGACTTTGTGAAGACCTCCACTGGTTTCCACCCGGCCGGCGGCGCCTCCGTACACGCCGTTAAGCTCATGCGCGAGACCGTAGGCGACAAGCTAGGCGTGAAGGCCTCTGGCGGCATCCGCACCGCCAAGGATGCCTTGGCCATGATTGAGGCCGGCGCAACCCGCCTGGGCTTGTCTTCCTCCGCCAAGATCCTCGAGGAGCTCTAAGCCATGTCAAAGGCCGCCACCGTGGATTATGACTACGCCCGCACCTGGGCCGAGCACGACCCCGATCCGGACACCGCCCGCCAGGTGATGACCTGGATTGAAGAGGGCAATACCGACGAGCTCGCCGCCGCCTTCGCCGGTCCCCTCGCCTTCGGCACCGCGGGCCTGCGCGCCGCCGTGGGCGCGGGCGAGTCCCGCATGAATCGCGCCGTGGTCATCCGCACCACCTATGGGCTAATCTCCTGGCTCAAACAGCACGTAGACACCCCAGTGGTAGCCATTGGTTGCGATGCCCGCCACGGCTCCGCGCAGTTCCAGCGCGATGCCGCACAGGTCATCTCCGCGGCCGGCGGCAAGGCCTTGGTTCTGCCAGCGCAGAACCCCACTCCGCTGACCGCCTTCACGGTCCGCTCGCTCAAGGCGGATGCCGGCATTATGGTCACTGCCTCGCATAACCCGCCGGCCGATAATGGCTATAAGGTCTACCTAGGCGGCCGCATCGCCACCGGGCCGGCAGAGGGCGTACAGCTGGTTTCGCCCGCCGATGCAGAAATCGCCACCGCCATCGCCGCGGCACCCCATGCCGATGAAGTCCCGCTATCCACCGACAACATCGTGGACGTCGATACCCGCGCCGAGTACCTCGACCGCGCCGCGCAGCTCGTGGGCGCACATACCGATGTCACCATCGCGCTGACCGCCATGCACGGCGTCGGCGCCGCCTTGGGCGAAAAGCTGCTGACCCGCTGCGGGTTCCGCGTCTCGCTGGTTCCTGAACAGGCCCAACCGGATCCCGATTTCCCCACCGTTTCCTTCCCCAACCCGGAAGAGCCGGGTGCCCTCGACCTCGGCATCCGCCACGCTGAGGAGATCGGTGCCGATATTCTTATCGCTTATGACCCGGATGCGGATCGCTGCGCCGCCGCCGTGCCCACGTCCTCAGGCACGTGGCGCCAGCTCACCGGCGATGAAACCGGCGCCCTTTTGGGCGACTATCTTGCCCGCCAGGGTGCGACAGGCAACTTCGCCAACTCGCTCGTCTCCTCCCGCCTGCTCGGGCGCATCGCCGCCCACTATGGCCTCGGCCACGAAGAGACGCTCACCGGTTTCAAGTGGATCGCCCGCACCCCGGACCTCGCCTTTGGTTATGAGGAGGCCATTGGTTTCTGCCCCGACCCCACCGCTGTCCGCGACAAGGACGGCGTCGCTACCTCCGTAGTGCTCGCCAGCCTCGCAGCCGAATGCAAGGCCGCAGGAACCACCTTGCTAGAGCGCCTAGAAGGCATCTACGCCACCGTGGGCGCCCTCTACACCCAGCCGCTGACCTTCCGCGTCGATGACCTCAGCATCATCGCCCAAGCGATGGATAAGGTCGCATCTACCCCGCCCGCTGAACTGGCTGGCTCGCCCGTGGCGAAGGTAGAGAAATTCGCCCAAGGCTCCAAATTTTTCACCGACAACAATGACCGAGTCATCGTGCGCCCCTCCGGTACCGAGCCGAAGCTGAAGTGCTACCTCGAATCCCCCGACGCCGACCGCCTCGATGCCATTGCGGCCGACCTGCGCGCCTACTTCGGGATTTAAACCCCTCCCCGCTCCGCGCTCTCTAACTGGTCCTTCCGGGATTGCTTAGGGCCAATGAGGGTGCGGACTAGTGGGCTTGCTGCCGCCAGACCCACCGCCGCAGTACCAACTATCGATTCCGGTGGGTCAAAAAGAACGAGTATCGCCGGTATAAGGATGAGCGCGCCGAAAATGACACCTACGGTTGTAAAGAGCCGTACTTTTGATTCAAATATCGCGTACTCGAAAGATTCTGCTGTAACTTTCCTATCGAGGACAATATCTGCATGAGCGTCCTCCATAATCCGATCGCCTGCGCCCGGCTGAATGTCATTGTGCTGTTTGATTATCTGTGGATGCGGAGTTGGCCCCTGAAGCGCCCACACAGCAATTTGGTCATCAAGGTTAGAAAGCCTATTTACGCCAGGGAGCGCTCCTCCAACTGGTGGGAAATCGCTACGTTTATTTTCCGGTGCGCCCGATAACTGCGAGTCCGATTGCGCAGATGCGCTTGCTGCGCTGCCTGCGCTACTCGCTGGCTTTGAAATAGGTGAATCTCGTTTACCCCGTCCAGCATCGTTCGGATCTTCTTCATATCCCATATCCTATCGCTTAACCCCGTACCTTCATCTCTACAGTGACTTTCTGTGCCTGATGGTATGGCTACCGAGCACGCCTGTTTGTACACAGCGCCTTAGAAAGGTGTAGTTTGCTGGTCCTGAAGGCCAAAATGAGAGGAGTTAAAGATTAAAGGACCCCACCATTCATCCTTAACAGTTTTGCTAAAGATTGCAGTTGGTATTTCATCATTGCTCTGCCTCGGCTATTTCATTGGCGGTTTGAATGCGGTATACGTTGCCAAGACCCTGGCGGGATCGGATTCCACCTCATTGCCAGATATTTCTCGCAGGCTAGGAAATGGCTTTTTCTACTTCAAGCCCGTTGCCACAACATCCAGGAGTCCAATTGTTTCATGCCGATTTAGAGCACTACTTAGCCATTGTTGAGCGGGTTTATGTTGCGGTGCAGCGGAGTGGAAGGCATAAACGAGAATGTTGACATCAGGAATGATCATCGAGTACCGCCCACACAGCTTCTTTGTTGCTGAGATCAACTAGAGCCGGTCCGCCGCAATCGAAGGAGGGCAGGTTAACGGGGGTGTCTTCGGTACTGATGCGGGCTTCCTTCTTGAGGGCAGCGCGGACCGCCTCTTCGACGTATGAGCTCAAAGTGACATTGTTGGCTTTGGCTTGGATCTTCGTTTCTTCAAGGAGTTTCGGCGGGAGGTTTATCGTCGTGCGCATACCTTTAGGGTAGAAAGCATCAAGTCATCATTCAAGAGGTGCAATGATGTATCTGCCTTCAGGAAGCCGTGAAAGGTTGACTGGTGTCTTAATTCAGTGCGAGCGTCAGGATCAGTACTCCGATGGAGAATGCGAGCATGCCTAAGCAGTTGATCCAGAATGCGCTACCGAGGAAGTGGGCGCGGACATGGGCTGCTGCGGCCGCGCAGAAATAGGCGATGACTCCAATCATGGCTGTGATTCCTACGCCGGGGAACCAGAGGCCGGCAATGAGTCCTACGGCGGCGAGGCACTTGATGACAATGAGCGCCCACCACCAGTCCTTGGGGAGTTTGACGCCGCTGAGGCAGGCTTCGATGAAGGGGACTGGTTTGAGGGAGAGGGCGGCGTCGCCAAGCAGAATGGCTGCTAGTAGAAGGGAGGGCCAGGCTGGGGAAGATTCTAGGATCATTGGGTTACTCCGAATGCGGTGTTGAGGCGTTCGATCGATGAGGCGGCTTGGGATGTGAGGTGCTCGGTGTCGTAGATTCCGGCGGCCCAGCCGATGAGTAAGCCGAGGTAGACGTTGTACAGCAGGTCGGCGTACTCGGCCGCATCGGCGCTGCTGAGCCTGGTGCCGAGTCGCAGGGTGATTTCATCGGTCAGGAGCGTTTTGAGTGCGGTGAGCGCTTCGCCTTGATTGCCTTGTTGGATGAGTGCTGCGCCAAAGGCGCGGGAGAGCTCTTCGTGGCCGGTAAACATCTGGAGGAAAGGTCTCAGGACATCGAGAAGGCTATCGGATTGTCCCCGGATGTCATCGTGGAGTTCTGAAATGTGTTGGCCAATGGTGCGGATGAGCAGCGTTTGTTTGTCGCCGACTCCCATGACGGTTCCCACGCTAACGCCAGCTTCGGATGCGATAGTCCGGATGCTGGTGGTGGCGTAGCCCTGAGTGAGGAAGAGTTCGTAGGCGGTGGCTAGGACCTTGCTGACGGTGCCAGCTTTGGCGGCCGAGCGCGATGAGTGAACGTGTTCAGTGAACATGTTCAAAAGGGTAGCTCTTGATGGTTTCGAGGTCAATGACGCCGAAGTGTTGACAGTTGGCGCTAGGCCAGCGTGGGGAAGACGCGGTCGCGCAGCAGGTGTGCAAGCTCGCGGTCGGGGGCTGCTGGGTTGACCCAGGCGGTGTCGCCGATTTCGGCGGCGGCATGGGGTTCGTCGGCGGTGACGGTGCGGGTGTAGGTGAAGATGGTGCCGACGACGACCTCGCCCGGTTCGTTGGCGGCGGGAGCGTCGAAGGTGCCGAGTTTGTTGAGGCTCTCGGCGTCGAGGGTGAGGCCTACTTCTTCGGCAACTTCGCGCAGGGCGGCGTCGACAAGCGCCTCGCCCGCCTCGGGCTTGCCGCCGGGCAGTTGGTACTTGGTGGAGGACTTCTTGCGCACGGTAAGCACGTGGCCTTGTGGGTTGCGGATGACGACGGCTGCTACTTCAATCATGGCTGCTGATTGTAGGCGGCCTAGAGCAGCGGCAGGAGCACGAGGGCGAGATTGAGTGCGATGACCAGCGCGGCAAGCGTCCAGCCCACGGCCATAGACCAGGGTTTCGCGGCGAACTCACCCATGACGTCCCGGGAGCCGGCATAGCGGAAAAGCGGGATGATGGCGAAGGGGATGCCCAGGGAAAGAAGTGCCTGGCTGACCACCAGTGCCATAGTGGGGTCGACCCCGCAGCCGATGATGACCAGCGCCGGGATGAGCGTGACCAGGCGGCGGACTAGTAGGGGGACCTTGATGTGAAGCAGGCCGTCCATGATTTCGGAGCCGGCGTAGGCGCCCACTGACGTCGAGGCGAGGCCGCTGGCCAGCAGGCCGATGGCGAAGAGAACGCCGGCCAGCGGGCCGAGGTGGCTGGCAATCGCCGTGTGGGCCCCGGAGATGGTCTCTGTGCCGTCCACGCCGTAGAGGGCCGAGCCCGCCAGGACCAGCAGGCCCACGTTGACGAGCCCGGCGATGGACAGCGCCACGGCGATGTCCGCGCGGGTGCCGGCCAGCACGTGGGGGATTTCCAGGTCGGGGTAGCGCTGCTTGGTCAGGGAGGAGTGTAGGTAAATGGCGTGCGGCATGACGGTGGCGCCCAACATGGAGGCGGCCAGCAGGATGCTGTCCTTGCCCTCTAGGCGGGGGATGAGGCCGCCGGCCACGTCGGCGGGGTCGGGCGGGGCGATGGCGAGGCCGGCAAGGAAGCCGATGCAGATGACCAGGAGCAGGCCGATGACAAGCCCCTCGAACCACTGGTTCTTCTTCTGGAAGATGAGGAGAATGATGGAGACCGCGCCGATGATGAGCGCGCCCGCGAACAGGGGGAGGTTGAAGAGGAGTTGCAGGGCAATGGCGCCGCCGATGACTTCGGCGAGGTCGGTGGCCGCGGCGATGAGCTCGGCCTGGGCCCACATGCCTAGGCGCGCGCGGCGGGAGAGACGCTCGCCCATGATTTCCGGCAGGGAGCGGTGGGTGACTAGGCCCAGTTTGGCGGAGTGGTACTGGATGAACATGGCCATGAGGTTGGCCACGACGAGTACCCACACCAGGAGGTAGCCGTAGTGGGAGCCGGCGCTGATGTTGGCGGCTACGTTGCCGGGGTCGACGTAAGCCACTGCAGCAACGAAGGCGGGGCCGGTGAGGCTGATTAAGGTCTTACGCATAGGCATCTCCATACCAAAAGTTCAACTACTTGAAGTCTAGTTTTCATCGCCATATGTTCAAGCCAGGGGATCGCTGGGGTTTTCTTAGTTGTTTTCCTCGCCAGTGCTTATGCGGTGTGGCACAAGGCTAAAAGCTCCCGCACCCAGGAGCCCAGCGAGTAGATCCCGCCTCACAGCTGCAGGTACGCTTGAAACCCCGCAAGCTTTTGCTTGCGGGGTTTCATTCTGTGCCAGGTAGAAGATTCGAACTTCTGAAGGCAATGCCGGCGGATTTACAGTCCGCTCCCTTTGGCCGCTCGGGCAACCTGGCATGCACTGTGTGGTGCGAGTAAGTACTTTACTACGAACCACCCTCCCACCTACAAATCGCCAGCGTAGTAGGGGCGAATGGGGCTATAGAGAGGGGCTTAACCAAGCAGCTAGCCCACGCGGCGCACCGTGTAATCCGCCAGTTGGCGCAGGGCCTGGCTCGCGGAGTTCTCCGGTAGCACGGCAAGCTGCTCCTCCACCGTGCGCAGGTAGGCATTGATGTCCTCCAGCGCCTTCTGACGGCCGCCAGACTGGTGCAGGAGCTCGATGGCGCGCTCCACCTCGGCGTCGGAATGCAGCGGGCCAGTAAGCAGCTCACGCAACTTATCGCCCACTTCGCCCTCTTCCTCCAAGGCGTAGAGAACCGGCAGGGTAAATACGCCCTCGCGCAGGTCGGTGCCCGGGGTCTTACCGGATTCCTTTGGGTCAGAGAAGATGTCGATGACATCGTCCACAATCTGGAAGATCATGCCGATGGCACCACCAATGCGGTGCAGAGCTGCGGCATGCTCGGCCGAGGCGCCGGAGTGGTAGGCACCCAGGTAACCAGCAGAGGCGATGAGCACCGCGGTCTTTTCACGGATAACGGCCGTGTAGTGCTCCACGGCATTGGCCTCACCCGCGCCGATGGTCTCGCGCATCTGGCCGGTAACCAGCTCCTCAAAGGTATCGGCAAAGTGGCCCACGGTGTGGGTATCCAGCTCACTCATCAGGCGGGAGGCATGCGCCAAGAGCGCATCGCCGGCGAGGATGGCCACGGAATTATTCCATCGCGAATTGGCAGATTCCACGCCGCGGCGGCGGTCCGCCTCATCCATGACATCGTCATGATAAAGGGTGGCTACGTGCACCATCTCCACGACGGTGGCGGCCTTAACAACCTCTTTGCAGCCCGGACGCGGACCATACTCGGAAGCCAGCAGCGCCATCATGGGGCGAAAGCGCTTGCCACCGGCCTTAGACAGGTGGCTGACCTTGTCCTTTAAGAAGTCCTGGCCGCGGTCGATTTCACTGCGCAGCTTGTCTTCTACTGCTTCCATGCCCGCACCAATGCGCTCGTTGAGCTGCGGATCACCAAGATCCACGTGCGTGGCATGCGATTGACCGTGAGTCATTAAATAGTGTTCCTTGCAACTAAAAGCCAGAGATAATCGATTACCTACCGTAGTCCAAACTGCGCCCCTAAACACACTCGAGGGGTCGAACTCATGCAATGATAGTCCTCATGTCGGAGCAGATCGATTCCCAAACCTATGTCGAGGTCGCCATCATTGGCGCTGGGCCTGCCGGAGCAGCCGCCGCGATTCATGCCGCACGCGCCGGCTATGACACCCTCCTTATTGATTCCGCGACGTTTCCCCGCGATAAAACCTGCGGCGACGGGCTCACCCCGCGCGCGATGCACCAGCTTGCTGAGCTCGGCATTGCGGTCAACGCCTCCTATCGCAATCGCGGACTGAAGCTGCACGGATACGGCGGTGATATTACCGCGCCTTGGCCGGAGACCTACCCCTCCCAGGTCGGCACGGCCCTGCCGCGCTTTCGCTTCGATGCCCTGCTTGCCGACGCCGCCTGCAACGCCGGCGCCACCCTCCTCACCGGCACCCCCGCCACCGATCCGGTGCTCGAGGGCAACCGCGTCACCTCCTTCCGCGTAGGAGAGGCCACCGTACATGCCAAGTGGGTCATCGTGGCCGATGGCGTGCGCTCTACCTTTGGCAAGAAGCTCGGTCGCACCTGGCACCGCGAGGAGGTCTATGGCATTGCCGCACGCTCCTATGCTTCCTCTACGCATGCCGATGAGCCCTGGATGCACTCCCACGTTGAGCTCAAGGACGAAGAAGGCGAGGTGCAGCCCGGCTACGGTTGGATCTTCCCGCTCGGCCCCGAGCTAGGCCAGGTCAACATCGGCCTCGGCGCGCTCTCAACCGCGCAGCGCCCAGCCAAGATCAACACCAAGAAGCTGCTCGAGTTCTACGCCGCCCAACAGCGCCCCGAGTGGGGACTCGGCGAGATTGAGCACGTCACCTCTGCCTTACTGCCCATGGGCGGCGCGGTGTCCAACGTGGCCGGCGCCAATTGGATGATCATTGGCGATGCCGCCGCCTGCATCAATCCCCTCAACGGCGAGGGCATCGACTACGGCTTGGAGACCGCCGCGCTGGCCGTGAACCTACTCGGCCCAAAGGATTTCACCCTGGCCTGGCCGGCCGTCCTCCGCGAGCACTACGGCGAGTCCTTCCTCCTGGCCCGCACGGCCGCCCGCCTGCTTACCTACCCACAGTTCCTACCGCTGGCCGGTCCTCTGGCCCTGCGCGGACCCGTCGGCCGCATGCTTATGCCGGCAGCTGCTCGCCTGATGGGCAACCTCATTACTGACGATGACCGCGATCTCATCGCACGCATCTGGCGCGCCGCCGGCCGCGCGGTCTCTTCCCTTCGCCGCGATACGCCCCTCTGGGATTCGACCGCGGCTTAACCCCTGCTCCCCCAGGCACGGGCGGAGCAGCGCCTAGGCTGGCTTTACCGCCGAGTGCAGCGCCACGATGCCGAAGGTAAGGTTCTGCCAACCGGCCTCGGCCCAGCCATTGCGATTGATAACCGCGGCGAGCTCCTCCTGCCCGGGCCACGCGCGAATGGATTCTGCGAGGTAGATATATGCCTCCGGATTAGAAGAAACCAGGCGCGCTACCGGCGGGAGCAGGCGCATCAAGTATTCCTTGTACACGGTGCCAAAAATCGGTACCACCGGGGTGGAAAATTCCGCCACCGCAAGGCGCCCGCCCGGCTTGGTCACGCGCGCCATTTCGCGCAGGCCGAGCTCAAAGTCGTGGATATTGCGCAGGCCATAAGAGATGGTCACGGCATCAAAGGTGTTATCCGCAAACGGCAGCTTCATGCCATCGCCAGCCACCTTGGGCACGTCGCGCTCACGGCCGGCAGCCAGCATGCCACGGGAGAAATCACACGCCACGCACCACGCACCGGACTTGGAAAGTTCCACGGTGGACACGGCGGTACCCGCTGCAAGGTCGAGAACCTTCTCGCCCGGTTTAAGGTTCAAACGCTCGCGGGTGCGCTTGCGCCAGTGCGCGTCCTGCCCAAAGGACAGCACGGTATTGGTGAGGTCGTATTTCTCGCCCACGGCGTCAAACATGCGCGCCACATCGAAGGGCTTTTTATCCAGATCTGCCTTAGACACAAATGATCAGTCTAGGCTACGCGGGCGCCAAGGGCACGAGCCGCCCATCGCGGCAGCTCGGGACGCTGGCCCAGAATGGTCAGCGGCACCCGGCGAGTATCCTCCAGTACCTCTTCGTAATAGCCCACGAGCTGCTCGCACAGCGCCTTCCACGTCTTGGAGGAAATGGACTCGCGGGCATTGTCCCGCATCTCTTGGTGGATCTCCGGATTGAGCAGAGCGTCCACCGCATTGGGGAGGTCTTCCACAAAGGTCTTTACCTCCAGCAGCAGGCCGTTATAGCCCTCGTCGATGAGGTCTACCGGGCCACCGGCCCGCGGCCCGATGGTCGGCACGCCGGACGCCTGTGCCTCCTGGATGGACTGGCAGAAGGTCTCGAACTCGCCAGCGTGGACAAAAACATCTAAGGAGGCATAGGCGGCGGCGAGGTCTTCGCCCGACAGCGCACCGGTAAAGACAGCACCGGGCAGCTGGGCTTCCAACAGCGGACGCTCCGGCCCATCGCCCACGATGACCAGCTGGATATCCTCGCGCCCGTTGAGCGCCGAGAGGCGGTGCACGCCCTTTTCCGCGGCGAGGCGGCCCACGAAACCAACCACTTTCTTGGTGCCGCTCGGATCCCAGCTGCGGCGCAGCTCGTCAGAGCGCTTGGAGGGGTGGAAAAGCTCCGCGTTCACGCCACGACCCCAGTGGCGCACGTTTTTAATGTGGTGCTTTTCCAAGTCCCGGATGGTCAGCGAGGACGGTGCCAGCGTCATCTGGCAAGAGTTATGAATCGTGCGCAGCCACTCCCACACGCCATAGGCCAGCGCGGAGGCATGGTACTTGGTGGCAAAACCGGCAACATCGGTCTGGTACAACGCCACGGCGGGAACGCGCTGTTGGCGGGCGGAGAAAGCACCAGCCGCGCCGAGTACGAAGGGGCTGGCCAGGTGGATGATATCCGGCTTGAAATCACGCAGCGCCTCATCCACCGCCGTGGTAGGCACACCCACCGGCAGCGAATCCACCAGCGGCACGCGCACGGTGGGCACGCGGTAGATGGGGAATCCTAGGTAGTCCGGGATTTCTTCTTGTCCCTCACGGGCACCCGGCGCGATGACGATGGCCTCCTGGCCGGTCTCGTGCAGGTGCTCTAAAACGCGCAGCACGGAGTTGGTCACACCATTGACATTGGGGAGGAAGGATTCAGCCACGATCGCAACACGCATGCCACCATCATGGCCTATCTTCTTAAGTTTATGGTGAAGCCAGCGGAAAATCTTGGTTAATTATTTCTCCGCACGGCGGGTAAAGAAGCTAATCAGCTTCCACATCACGGCCGCGATGAGCGTGGCAACTACCCCTACCGAGAGCGCCGGGATAATGGCCAGCGTCCATTCGCGGCCTTCGACCTTGACCAGGTCTGGGTCGTCTTGAGCGTATTGCACCCACACCTGCTGCCCCTCGCCCAGCCCACTGGGATAGAGCAGCCCGTGCTGTGGGGTGTGGTAAATCCCCTCACTGTCTTGGAAATCCACCGTGGTGCGCAGCATGCCCACATCCTTGACCGTGGCCAAAGCGCGCGCGGGGTGGCTGGCTATGGCGTGGTCATTCAGCGCCGGCCCAATGACCATGCCCACCACACCCACCAGCGCGGCTAAATACAGCGCCAGCGTCAGCTGGTGCAGGCGGCGGCGATAGACCGCGGGCGTATAGCGCGGCACCACGGCCGCGTGCGGCTTATGCTGCGGCGGGGCCACTTACTGGCCTACCTTTGCGGTGAGCTTCTCATTGAGCGCCCGGCGCGTGGCACGGGTGGTCTTGGCCTCCACGACGGTAATTCCGGTGGAGTATTCCTTCAGCTCCGCCAGCGTATCCAATAGCTCCTGCGGGGTGGTCACCTCGCGGTAGTCTGCTTCATAGGCTTCTGCCAGCTTGCCGACGTCCACCCCATGCGGCGTTCCAAACGCCGGCTCGAAGGACTCGCGCAGCGCATCGGCGCCTTGTTCCAGGGTCTCGAAGATGCCGCCGCCATTGTCATTGGCCACCACGATGGTGAGGTTTTCCGGCCGCGCTTGGTCTTCCGGGATGAGCAGGCTATTTGCGTCATGTAAGAAGGTGACATCGCCCATGAGCGCCATTACGCGTGGGGCGCGCCAGTTGGTGGGATCCAGCGATTGCGTGGCCAGGGAAATGCCGATGGCTTGGGCGATGGTGCCGTCGATGCCGGCCGCCCCGCGCGGCGAGTAGGTATCCACGCCGTCGAAAGGCAGGCCCACCATGGAGGCGTCACGCACCGGGTTCGAGGCGCCGAGCACCAGGGTGTCGTTGACAGAGAGCGTATCGCCCACCGCGGCCGCGACGTGCAGCCCGGTAAATCCCAGTTCCTCATCCTCGAGGGTCTCGCGCACCGCTTGTCCGGCCATATCTGTTGCACCTTCGCAGATCTTCATCCACTCGCGGCTCGGCTCGCCGGTGATCTTGACGGTGGTGCCAAGCCGGGCCTCGTCGCCGCGCTGGTTGGTGAAGTCATTGGTGCGCGAGAGCACCACCAGCTCAATATCCGGATCATTCATCAGCGCTAGCACGCCACGATGCAGCGTCGGGTGCCCCACGACGATGACCTGCTCAACCTTGGTATTGACCACATAATCATTCGCGGAGACCTGCGCCTTGCGGAAGATATGCGCCGCCGCTGGATGCACCGGATGATACGGGCCCGGCGCGCTCGGCTCCGCGATGGTTGGCACGTCTTGGAGACCTTCTACCTCCCAGGCCTCGTCGCCCGCAATGACCAGCGTATTTTTGCTCAAATCCACGGCCACTTCCCCGTGGTCCACAAAGGCTGGTGCGGGCTCGCGCACGCCGTCGTCGGAGGTGTGGTCTGGCAGGGTGTCGTCGACAAGCGGGGCATCAAAGGCCACATTGATGTGTACTTGTAGGTCCTCGCGGAAACGCTGGGCCATAGCCTCGATATCGTCCGCGCCGGTGACCTGGGTGGTGTCCGCATAGACGCCGAAGATGCCCTGCTGCTCGATGGTCTGCGACGCCCCCGTGCCCACCAGGCGCTCCGGCCGATCCGCGCTAATGATGGCCAGCGGCGTATGGGAATAGTGTGCCTCCACCACGGCCGGCAAAGTATTGGCCACCGCAGTTCCCGAGGTCATCACCACGCCCACGTGGCGGCGCTGCACCCGCGCCATGCCCAGGGCGGTAAACGCTCCCCCGCGCTCGTCCAGGCGGGTGTGTACGCGAATATCATCACGCGCCAGCAGCGCCAGCGACAGCGGCGCGTTGCGCGAACCAGGGCACAGGACGACATCCGTGAGGTGGCGCGCCAGTTGGGCGGCTACCTTCTCAGCCAACTGCATCGATTCATTCATGCCGCCCGATTTTACCTGCCCGCGCGCCATTTCCCTTACCGGGCAGGTGCTGGGCGCTTAGTTCTGGTTGGCCGACTGCTCGCCGCCGCCCAAGAGGTCATTGAGGAGGCCCTCAATGTCCACATCGCTGCCCTTATCCAGCTGGTCTTGTACCTCTGGTGGCAGCTCGGTCGGGATATCGGACGGCAGGTCATTCTGGAAGTCCGGCAGCTTTGGCAACTTATTGGAGTTCTCATCCTGCGTATCCGGCTCTTCGGTCTGGGTCACGGTGGTGGGAACCTCCGTGGTCAGCGTTTCCGTCACCGGCTGTGGGTCCGGCTTATCCGCCTCGTCCGCAGCATTGCGCCACAGGAAAAACAGCACCGCCGCAGCCAGCACTGCAAGTACCGCGATGGCCGCGAAGACACCGGCCATCGCGCCACCGCCGCCGCCTTTCTTCTTGCGCTTTTCCGGTTGGTCCGGATCATAGTTCGACGGCACCGGCTCGTACTCGTGCTGCTGCGCGTATTGCTGGTCATATGCCTGCCCGGCCGGCTGCTGATAGTTCTGGCCATAGCTTTGCTGCTGGCCGTAGCCCTGCTGATAGCCAGCGGCCGCATCGAATTGACGAGTTTCATTCTGCGGCTGCTGCTCGCCCGGGAAGTACTGCTTCGGGTGCTCGCGGCGCGCTTGGTCGCGGCTGGGGCCGGCGGCATTATCGGGCACGCGGCCAATCTGGCGCGTGGCATCATCCGCCGGGCTGGACCAGCTGCGGGTTTCATTATTATCGCCATGAGGGCCTTTAGTAGTCATACTCTCTACCTCTACCCCATTTTGCTGTGAGATCCCAGAGAGGTCTCCCACAGCTTACAGGGAAGCCGCGGCTCGCCGCTTAGTGCGCTTGGCGTGCGCTCAAGGCGCGGCCGGTGGCGGTGTCTTCTGCGGCAACCTGTGCCGGGGTGGCATCCGCGATGATGCGGCCGCCATCTTCGCCAGCGCCCGGGCCCATCTCAATGATGCGGTCCGCATTCGCCATGACCGAAAGATCATGCTCGACGACGATTACCGTATGGCCCGCATCCGCCAGCTTGTGCAGCTCGGTATTGAGCAGGTCGATGTCGGCTGGGTGCAGGCCCGTGGTGGGCTCGTCCAGCAGGTAGACCGTGTGGCCGCGACGCGAGTTGCGGGAGCGCTGCAGCTCCGTGCCCAGCTTGATGCGCTGGGCCTCGCCGCCGGACAGCTCCGGCGCGCCCTGGCCCAGGCGGAGGTAGCCCAAGCCGACTGCCTGCAGCGTGGCGATGGCGCGGTAAATCTTTTCTTCCTCGGCAAAGACCTCCGCGGCCTCATCCACGGTGAGCTCCAAGATGTCCGCGATGGTGCGGCCCTGCCAGGTCACCTCCAGGGTCTCGTCGTTGAAGCGGGCGCCGCCACACTCTGGACAGGTGGTGTACGAGCCTGGCAAGAAGACCAGCTCCACCTCGATCTTGCCCGCGCCACCGCAGGTGGGGCACTGGCCTTGCTTTACGTTGTAAGAAAAGCGCGAGACCGTCCACTTGCGCTGCTTGGCCTCATCGGTGGAGGCGAAGAGCTTGCGGACGTTATCGAAAAGCCCGGTATAGGTTGCCAGCGTGGAACGCGGGGTGCGGCCGATGGGCTTCTGGGTAATCTGCACGACGCGCTTTACTCGGTCAAAGCCCTCCGTGCTTTCTACGGACCAGCCCTTGTCCTCGGTCTCCTCCTCATCGGAAACGGCCGTGGCGGACTGTCGCAGCAGGCCAGCCAGCACCGTGCTGACCAGGGTGGACTTGCCCGAACCGGAGACACCGGCGACCGCTGTGAATTGGCCCAAGCCGAAGTCCACATCCAGGTTGTCGATGCTGCGTGCGTTGATGCCGCGCAGGGCGAGGTGGGAGGAGGGGGTGCGGGGGTCGTCGGCAAGCGCGAGCGTGCGGTGAGCCAGCGCATTGGCGGTAGGGGTGTCCGCGTCATAGTCTGCAACCGGGCCCGAATAGACCACGTTGCCGCCGCGCTCGCCCGCCAGCGGTCCGACGTCAACGAGCCAATCCGCCTGCGCGACCAAATCCATGTCATGCTCCACCAAGAGCACGGAGTTGCCGGCCGCGATGAAACGGCGGCACATATCCATGACCGCGTCGCGCTCATCGGGGTGCAGGCCGGCCGAGGGCTCGTCGAGCACATAGGCCACGCCAAAGAGACCAGAGCGCAGCTGCGCTGCCAACCGGATGCGCTGCATCTCGCCACCGGACAGGCTCTGCGTCGGCCGATCCAGGCTGAGGTGCGCCAAGCCAAGCTCCAGCGCCGAGGTCAACGCGGGCAAAATCTGCCGCAGGAGCAAATCCTCGGCCGAATTCTCCTCCGGGTTCTGCTTGCTGAGCACCTCATGCACCTTATCCAGCGGCAGCGCGCCCAGCTCATCGATAGGCATGCCCGCATAGGTCACCTTCAGCGCGGCCGGGTTGAGGCGGCGGCCGCCACAGGTCTCGCACTCGCGAGATTCCATATAGGACAGGGTGCGTTTGCGCAGCGTATCCGATTGGGTCTCCGCCAGCGTCTTTTTGAGGTAGCTGGCCACCGAGCGCCACGTGCCCTCATAATTGCGCTGAATCTGATCCTTGCCGCGTAGAGGCTTGACCGTGACGACGGGGCGCTCCTCCGTGAAGAGGATCCAGTCGCGGTCTTCTTGCGGCAGGTCTTGCCAGGGCGAATCCAGGTCATAGCCCAGATTCATCAAGATGTCGTGGAAGTTCTTGCCGGCCCAGGCACCGGGCCATGCTTGGATGGCGCCTTCTTCGATGGAGAGAGTGGGATCCGGGACCATGGACTCCTCGGTCGGCTCATGCACCACGCCCGTGCCGTGGCACTGCGGGCACATGCCCTCCGGAGTATTGGGCGAGAAGGAATCGGAGTATAGGCCCTCCGGGTTATCCCCTGCGCGCGAATAGAGCAGGCGCACGCTATTGGAGAGCGCGGACACCGTGCCCACCGTGGAGCGCGCACCGCCGCCGGAGGTGGATTGTTGCAGCGCGACCGTCGGCGGTAGGCCCTCTACCTGGCTGACCTGCGGGTCGACGGCCGAGCTGATCAGGCGGCGGGCGAAGGGTGCTACCGATTCGAGATAGCGGCGCTGGCCTTCGCCGTGAATCGTGCCAAATGCCAGCGAAGACTTGCCCGAACCAGACACACCTGTGACCGCAACGAGCTTGCCGCGGGGCATATCGACGTCGACGTTGCGCAGATTGTGCAGGTGGGCATCGCGGACCTTGATAGTAGACATGTCCCCTAGCGTACGCACAGGCGACGGGCTGGGCAGCGAGCATTGACTGCTCCGGCGTGGAGGTTTCACCAGAGCTTGCTCTAGGCCCTAGTCAGAAACGTGCGATTCAGAAAGGTGCGGCCAGCAGGCGCGCACGCGATCGAACCACCAGTCGCGGCGGTCGGCGGGGGCGGCGAGCGCAGCGAGGCGGTCTGGGTCGGGAGCGAGGATATCGGCGGGAAGGTGGCCGTCGATAAGCGGGCGCGGGGCGGTGACGTCCTCTTCAAAGAGGGAGCCGGTGGCAAGGCCGGCGGCGGCCGGGGTGACGTCGATGTCCTCGTCGTCGTAGATGCGCGGGAGGGCGGCGACGGCGGCAAGGCCCATATTGATGCCAATGGAGGTATCCAGCGCGGAGGCCACCGTGATGTCCATGTGACGCTGGCGCAGGTGTTGGGCCACCTCGAGGACGCGGCGCACGCCGCCGAGCGGGGCGGGCTTGACCACGGCGACATCCGCGGCCTGCAACTCGGCAACGCGGTACGGGTCGGCCACCTTGCGGATGGATTCATCGGCGGCGACGCGCACAAAGAGACCAGCGCGCATAAGGCGGCCACGGACCTGGGCGAGCTCCTCGGTGGTGGCGCAGGGCTGTTCCATATAGTCCAGCGGCATCATCATCTGCGCGGCCTCGACCGCCTCATCGACGCTCCAGCCGCCGTTGGCGTCCACGCGCAGGATGGGGATATCGCCGCGTTGGGTGACGGCGTCGCGGACGGCGCGGACGCGAGCGGCGTCGTCGGCAAGCGTGTGCCCCTTCTCCGCCACCTTGATTTTGAAGGTGCGGCAGCCGGGGTAGCGCTCCACCACGGCCGGCACCTCGCTGGCGGGCACGGCCGGGATGGTGGCGTTGACCTCGATGGAATCGCGCACCGGCTCCGGAAAGCCCTCGTAGGCGGCCTCGAGCCCGGCGCGCAGCCACGCGGCGGACTCGGCCGGGCCGTATTCCAGGAAGGGCGCGAACTCGCCCCAGCCGGCCGGGCCATCGATGAGCAGGGCCTCCCTGGTGGTGATGCCGCGGAAACGCACGGCGAGCGGGAGGGAGACTACGTGGGCGCGGTCGAGAACGTCATCGATATGCATGGCCTTCATGGTAGCGCTCGCCGGCCATTGACCCCTCCCCCGCTCTGCGCTATTTTGGGAACCTATACCAATAAAGGAGGAATTATGCTGCTAGCTGAGGCATTGGCGGAGCGCGCGCAGGCGCAGGAGCGCCTCAATAGCCTGCACGAGCGGCTGCTGACCGTGGCCCGCGTGCAGGAGGGTGATACCCCGGATGAGGATCCGCAAGAGCTACTGCGCGAGCTCGACGGCGTGGCCGGGCGCATCGATGAGCTGGTGCAGGCCATCAATGCGACGAATATCGCCACCGCCTTTGATGAGAAGATGAACCTGATGGAAGCCCTCGCGCTTCGCGACGGCCTCTTGCGCAAGCGCCGCATCTACCACGACCTAGCGCAGCGGGCGGGCACGCGCTCGGATCGCTATTCCCGCACCGAGATCAAGTTTGTCTCTACCATCCCGGTGGCGGAGCTGCGCAAGCGCGTCGATGATTTGTCTAAGCAGTACCGTGAGCTGGATACCCGCATCCAGCAGCTGAACTGGAATACCGAACTGAAAAACGGATAGTCATATCGCGCGCTGCTCAAAGCGCGCGATGGTAGCCCACACACCTGCAGCGAGCAGGCCCCCACCCTGGAGGGGAAAATCCTGGGACACTGGCCCCCTTTAGCGCTTTAAGGGGCGGGGAGTTCGAGTCTCCCCATGGCATGGAGTACCGCGCTGGTATGGCGTACACGGGTATTATGCGGGGCAACAACCTCGCAGTATCGCGTATTGATTATTACCGGCCTGCTGGGCAGCGTGTGTGGGTGAGGGTTGGGAATGGGGACTATTCTTCTTTTGCCACTAAGCTGGCCATCATGAGCGAGCAGAAAAAATACAGCACCGATAATCCGTTCCGTCCGGAATTATGGCATGCCGTAGAAGGTTTTGAGGACCTGACGGATATCACCTATCACCGGCTCAACGGCGAGGGCCGCAAGAACGGCATCGTGCGCATCGCCTTCGACCGCCCGGAGGTGCGCAATGCGTTTCGCCCGCATACCGTAGACGAGCTCTACCGCGCCCTCGACCACGCCCGCCGCACGCCGGATGTGGGCACGATTTTGCTCACCGGCAATGGCCCTTCCGAAAAGGATGGCGGCTGGGCGTTTTGTTCCGGCGGCGACCAGCGCATTCGCGGCCGCTCCGGGTACCGCTACGCCACCGAGCACGCCCATGATGACGCCACCGCGGATGAATCCACCGTGGACACCGCCCGCGAGAAGGTGGAAGGCGGCCGCCTACATATCCTCGAGGTCCAACGCCTTATCCGCACCATGCCCAAGGTGGTTATCGCCGTGGTCAATGGTTGGGCGGCCGGCGGCGGACACTCGCTGCACGTGGTCTGCGATATGACGGTCGCCTCCCGCCAGGAGGCGCGCTTCAAGCAGACGGACGCGGACGTGGGTTCCTTCGATGCCGGCTATGGTTCGGCCTACCTAGCTAAGATGGTGGGCCAGAAATTCGCCCGCGAGATCTTCTTCTTGGGTCGCACCTATGATGCCCAGCGGATGTATGAGATGGGCGCGGTCAATGAGGTTGTCGATCACGCCGACTTGGAAGACGCCGCAATCCAGATGGGCCGCGAAATCAACGGCAAGTCCCCAACAGCCCAGCGCATGCTGAAGTTCGCTTTCAACCTGACCGATGACGGCCTCATGGGCCAGCAGGTCTTCGCCGGCGAGGCGACCCGCCTGGCGTACATGACCGACGAGGCCGTCGAGGGCAAAGAAGCATTCCTCGAAAAGCGCGACCCGCAGTGGGAGCAGTTCCCGTATTACTACTAGCCAGGAGTTAGCACGATGTGGATTTTCGCCATCGGCTTGGCCACACTTGCACTGGCGGGCGTCATCGTCTCGCGAGTGTGGATGCTCAAGCGTATCAAGGATGCGCAGGACAGCGGGGAGCGTCCCTTCGATCAGGAGGACACCCCGCGCAATCCATACATGTAGCGGAGTAAATGGCGTGGGACGCCCTCGGACCGGAGTGAGACATCTCAAGCAATTGTGGACATGCCCATAGTTAATACTTAAAGTGTCGAACATGAAACTCTGCAACTCATTCGTCATGCTCGCAGCACGCGTCGCCCTGGGCGTAATTCTCATCGCCCAGGGCTGGCAAAAGTTCTCCGAATGGACCGTCGCCGTCGCGGGCCTGATGCTCGCCGCCGGCCCCGGCATACGCTCCCTGGATCAGCTCCCCTTCAGCAAAAAGGCAAAAGTAGCCAAATAAGGCCACCGCTTCCTAGCCTCTCACTTCACTCATTGAAGTGAGAGGCATTTTTAAATTTTGGCAGCTTAAGGAAGAGATAGGACCACCTAAGTTCATTACGTTGAACAATCTAGTTCAAGGGTGCTAGTGTTTGTTGAGTTCACTTCTCCTAATACAAAGGAAGTTCATTATGAACTCAAATCACAGCACCCCACGCCGGCCCCTACAGCGCATTCTCGCAGGCACCTGCGCCCTCGCACTCGGCGCCAGCCTCGCCGCTTGCAGCGCCTCGAAGGAATCCATCGACGCTGCAAAGCCGAAGGACGGCGACACCGTCAAGGCCGTGGCCACGACTACCCAGATCTGCGACTACCTCACCCAGATAGCCGCCGGCGGCGTCAAGCTCCACAAGGTCGACTCCCAAGGTGCAGAGACCACCTCCGGCGAGGGCCCAGTGACCCTCGACCTCACCTGTTTGCTCGCCCCCAACGCCAGCGCCCACGAGCACGAGATGACCCCACAGCAGATGCAGGCGCTCTCCCAGGCCGACTACATGTTCGTCAACGGAGTCGACCTCGAGCACTTCCTCGACCAAGCCGTGGACTCCTCCGGCTTCCACGGCGTCATGGCCGTGACCTCGGGCGTCAAGAGCGAAGGTATGGGCGATGGCAACGGCAAGTACACCATCGACGAGGGCATCGAGCACGTGAGCCCGCGCCCGTGGCCTTTCCCGGGGGAGGACGGCGAGGCCCCAGAATTCAAGTACGACCCGCACGTGTGGACCTCCCCGAAGCAGGCCAAGATTCAGGTCGACAACATCGTCAACACGTTGTCCCAGGCCTCCCCGCAGGCCAAGGACGCCTTCACCGCCGCCGGCAAGAAGTACACCGACCAGTTGGAGGACCTCGACAAGTGGGCCAGCGATTCCATGTCCGCAGTTCCTGAGCAAGACCGCGTGCTCTTCTCTTCCCACGACGCCTTCGGCTACTTCTCTAACGAGTATGGCGTGAAATTCATCGGCTCCGCACTGTCTGACTTCAACCACCAGCAGGACGCCACCTCGAGCCACATCGATGAGCAGGTAAAGAAGGTCCGCGAGTCCGGCGCCAAGGCCATCTTTGCGGAGAATTCCAACAACTCGAAGTCCATCGAGGCCATCGCCCGCGCCGCAGGCGTCAAGGCGGTTACATCCGACGACGCTTTGTACGGCGACTCGCTAGGTGTGCCAGGCAGTGAGGGCGAGACCTACATCGGATCCATCGTCCACAACATCAACACCCTGGTCAGCGCCTGGGACTCCAAGCAGCAACCGTTGCCAGAATCGCTGCAGGAATTCGACTTCGCCAAGCGAAAGTAGCTCTTTATGTCTTCCCCATTAGTCACTCTGCACAATGCCACCTGCGGCTATGGCGCCCGGGATATCCTCACCGACGTTGACCTTGAGATCCGCGCGGGCGAGGCCGTGGCGCTCCTAGGTTCCAACGGCGCGGGCAAATCTACCCTGCTCAAGGCAATCACTGGCCTGGCTGCCTTGCGCGGCATGGCCACCATCGACGCCTCGCTCGGATACGTCCCGCAGTACCAAGACTCCGACCTGAGCTTTCCCGTCACGGCTTACAAGGTCGTGGAAATGGGCCTTTTGCCCTCAGTGAGCTGGTGGCACAGGTGCACGAGCATGCGTAGCTACCGCGACTGCGTACTCAATGCCCTGCGACAAGTGGGGATGGAGCACCTCGCCGAGACGCGGTTTGGCCAGCTCTCGGGTGGGCAACGCCAGCGCGTGCTCATCGCGCGCGCGTTGGTTTCGGCCCCGGAGCTGGTGCTTCTCGACGAACCCTTCAACGGGCTTGATCAAGAAAGTCGCCGAATCCTGATTCAGATCATTGCGGATCTCAAGGAAGCAGGAATCGCCCTGCTCGTCTCCACTCACGACCCCATCTTGGCGCAGCACACCTGCGACTGGGCGGCGTTTGTGATCGACGGCAAGGTCCGCACCATGGGAACCGAGGAAGCAGTGGAAACCTATATGGAGCAAGGCGCGCGACTGTGATAGAGCAGATTCTCTTCGCCCCGTACCTGCGCAATGCTTTCCTCTTCCTGCTGTGCCTATCGATTGCGGGAGCTGCCATTAGCGTCCTCGTTAATCTCCGCCGCATGGAATTTACGGTGGAAGCCCTCGTGCACTCGGTTTTTCCGGGCATCGTGGTAGGGCTCATCGTGGGCGGCATCCCGGGCATCGTGCCGGGTGCGGCCGCGGTGGCCACGGTGACGGTGCTGGTGCTGGCTTCTCTGGGTTCTGGGCAGGGCCAGTCAGCGCAGAAGCTGGATATGGAAGCCGGAACGGCCGTGGTGCTGACCTTTATGTACGGCATCGGCGTGGTCATCAGTTTGGCCTATGGCGACAAGTCCGGGCAGCTGGAGGCCCTCATGTTTGGCCGGCTTCTCGACGTCACGCAGTCCAGGCTGGCAACCTCCGTCACGCTCTGCGTGATTGCGGCACTACTCATCCTGACAACCTGGCGCATGCAGATTCTCGTCGCTTTCGATACCACAGCGGCCCGCGCCATGGGCATCAACGTGGCGGCTTATGAGCTCATTGCGAATATCGCGGTTGGCCTAATCGTGGTGGCGGCTAGCTCGGCAGTGGGTGTGTTGCTGGTTATCGGTTTTATTGTCATTCCAGGCCTCTCGGCGCGCTTGATCGCAGGATCCCCGCGCAGCATGTGCTTCTGGGCTGCGGGTTTGTCCACGCTGGCAGTGGTGGTTGGATTTGCCATCATGCTGTCCCAAACCACGCACCAGATTTCGCCGCAGGCAATCGTCAGCTTGATGCTGGTTGCCACCGTGCCGCTAGCGGGCTTGAAGGGGGTATTTAGCTAATGGGACTGTCTCATCTTGATCCAGAGATCCTGCGGATGCCCCTCCTTGAGGCCATCGCTGTGGGATGTTTATCTGGCTTAGTTGGAACCTTGATGGTCATGGGCAAGCGCGTCTTTTTCGCTGAGAGCCTGTCGCACGGAATCTTCCCCGGCGCGGTGCTCGGTGTAGTAGTGGCCAACCTTCTGAGCTTGGATCTCTCCACGGGTTTGATGGTGGGGGCGGCACTGTTCTGCCTGCCTTTGGCCTGGCTTATGCGGTGGTTGAGTACCGTCGAGGGCATTTCTTCGACCGCTGCCGCCGGCGTGACGCTCACCTTGGGATTTTCCCTGGGCATCTTGTTGCTGCGCTGGTTCCAACCGCTACCTATCCACGTGGATAGCTTTCTCGTGGGCTCGCTGACCACTGTCAATGCGCAGGATGTCTGGTTTGTCGGCGCCCTGGTGGTGGTCAGCCTTGGCGTGCTGGTGGCATTTCGCCGGACGTTAGTCTCCTTCTACTTCGACCAGACGTCCTTCCGCGCACAAGGCGGAAAGCCCGGCCGCTATGACTTGCTTACCCTCACGCTTATCAGCGTGACCATGGTGGTGGTGATTCCCGCAGTGGGCACTATCTTGTCCCTGGCGCTGCTGGTAGCCCCGGCGGCGGCGTTGCAGCCGTGGATCAAGCGCCCGACCCAGCTCATGCTCGGTGCCGGTATCGCGGGCATTGCGCTGGCATGCGGCGGGCTCTGGCTGGCGGCCGCACTCAGTTTGTCGGCGGGCGGCTGCATCGCGGTGCTGGCGGGTGTGTTCTATTTGCTCAGCATGGGGCTGCGCGCCTTGCTCTAAACGCCCGGCGCGCCGCCTCCCGGGACGAGCGATATGCCCGGGTAACCTGATTATTCGTGACTCATATCCTCGCCCCACTCCCAGTCGATCCCCGCAATCCCGCAGGAATTTTGGATGACCTCGAGAAGGCCATCGCTGGGCAGACCACGCTCTTACCCCTTCCCGCAGCGGACCGCACGCGGACGGAATTGCTGCGCAACCACATGCGCGCGGGCGAATCGATTGCTGAGGACATTGCTTTGGTGGTGTCCACCTCGGGTTCCACGGGCACACCGAAGGGTGCGCAGCTAAGCCCGCTTAACCTGGTGGCGAGTGCGGATGCCACCCATTCTTTCCTGGGTGGCCCCGGCCAATGGCTACTGGCCATGCCCGCCCACCACATCGCGGGCATCCAGGTGCTCGTGCGTTCGTTGGTGGCGGGTGTGGAGCCACTGTGCCTCGACCTGTCCCAAGGCTTTAACATCACCGAGTTCGCCCGCGCAGCAGAAGAACTCGCCCACACCGAGGACCGCATGTACACCGCGCTCACACCGATGCAGCTGCACAAGGCACTCGATTCGCTGGACGGCATCCAAGCACTGCGCCGTTTCAACTCCATCCTGGTAGGTGGAGCAGCGCCACATCCCCAGCTATTGGAATCTGCGCGCAAGCTCGACATCACCGTGGTAACCACCTATGGCTCCTCGGAGACTGCGGGCGGTTGCGTCTACAACGGCACTCCCCTGCCCGGCACCGAGGTGCGCATCGGGGAAGATAACCGCATTTTCCTGGGCGGGCCGACCATTGCGCAGGGCTACCGCAATGTGGAATCGCGCGACTTCGTCGGTGGCTGGTTCGCAACTTCCGACGCCGGGGAGCTCGACGCCCACGGTCAACTCACCGTCACTGGACGTCTGGACAGCATCATCAACTCGGGCGGGTTGAAGTTGCACCCAGAACAACTGGAACAGCTCTTGTTGCAGGTACCGGGCGTCGACAGTGTATGCGTGGTGGGCATCCCTGATCCACGTCTTGGCCAGATGATCGCCGCAGCTTACACCGGCTGGGCCTCGCGCACCGACATCCTCGAAGCGCTCGATGACCTGCCTCGGTGGCAGATTCCGCGCGAGATTATCCGCATTGCTGAGATGCCGCTGACCGGCCCCGGCAAGGTGGACCGTCGTGGTGTCGCAGGGCTCTTTAAGAACTGATTAGACTTCGTTAGCGCGCACCGTCACGTCGGCGGCCGCGACTTCCGCAAGAGAGAACTCCTCGTCCCCTGCGTGCAGGTTGAGCAGGCCCGCAACGCGGGAATCGACTACGACCTCGACGCCCAGGCCGACGCCATGGCTGTCGAGGTAGCGCAACAGCTCGGTGTCTCCGTCGCATACCCGCTCGATGGTGACAGGGGTGTGAAGGGGGACGTCGTCAAGCGTGAGCGTGCCAAGGTCCTCGATGCTGCCCTGCGCGTCGGGGATGGGATCGCCGTGGGGATCGCGCTGAGGATGGCCCAGGTGCTGATCGAGTCGATCGATGAAGCGATCGGAGCATGCATGCTCGAGGAGATCGGCATCCTCGTGAACCTCGTCCCAGGTGTACCCCAGCTCTTTGACCAAGAAGGTCTCGAGGAGACGATGGCGGCGGACCATGCCCATGGACAGTGCCTGGCCCTCTGGGGTCAGCGAAACGCCAGCGTAGCGCTCATGTTCCACCAGCCCTTGGGCAACGAGACGCTTTACGGCTTCCGACGCCGTGGGCACCTTTTGGTTCAATCGCCCCGCCAGCTCCTTGAGCGCGATGGGCGCGCCGCCGGAGTGCTCGGAGAGGTCCCACAGGACTTTGAGGTAGTCCTGGGTACGTTCAGGGAGATCGCTTAAATGCATGACATTCATCGTAGTAAAGGCCTTGCCCCGCGAGCGATTCACATGATAACTTTAAGAAAGTTCAACGCATTGAACTTTTGTCACGGGTGTGGCCCACAGCCGTCCTTTCTTGGGTACGTACGACGCGCTTCCGCCATACCCGTGGCTTTTATATATCCGCCGTGTACGTCCCTTGTGCACAGCATGCCCGCGGTGGCGTGGCACAATAACTGACATGTCACTTTCTGCCTATCCCGCAACTGCCAAAGACTGGCTCCAAGGCGCACGCCCGCACACGTGGGCTAATGCCTTCGCCCCAGTCATCGCTGGTACTGGTGCCGCAGCGGCTGCCGACGGCGCGCACTTCGGCCGCGCGCTCCTCGCCCTCATCGTGGCGTGGGCACTTATCATCGGCGTGAACTATGCCAATGACTATTCCGATGGCATCCGCGGCACCGACGATGACCGCACCGGTCCGCAGCGCCTCACCGGCGGCGGCCTGGCCCGCCCGCAGCAGGTGAAACTCGCGGCCTTCGCCGCCTTCGCCGTGGCCGGGCTCGCCGGCATCGCGCTCTCCTTCGCGGCGCATGCGTGGTGGCTCATCCTCGTCGGCGCGCTATGCATCGCCGGCGCGTGGTTTTATACCGGTGGCAAGAACCCGTATGGCTATCGCGGGCTCGGCGAGGTTGCTGTCTTTATCTTCTTCGGGCTCGTCGCCGTGCTCGGCACCGAATTCACCCAAGCCGGCCACCTGTCGTGGTCGGGCCTCGCGCTGGCCGTGGGCATCGGCGCGATGAGCTCCGGGGTGAACTTAGTCAATAATATCCGCGATATTCCCTCCGACGCTGAAACTGGCAAGATTACGCTCGCCGTACGCCTCGGCAATGAGAAGGCACGCCTGCTCTTTACGGTGCTGCTCCTTCTGCCATTCCTGCTGACCATTGGCATTGCCTTCAGCAGCTGGCTCGCACTCGCCGGCTTGGTCTACTTCCCCTTCGCGCTGCGTGCCATTCGCACCGTCAATCGCGGCGCTCAAGGACCAAAGCTTATCCCCGTGCTCGGCCTGACCGGCCGCGCGATGCTCCTGTGGGCCGTTATTGAGGCCGCCGCGCTCATCATCGTCTAGTCCTGCGCGGCGCGGCCTTCCAGCTCCGCCTGGACCCAGCGCTTGTGGGCCTTGCGCTGGGCGGAGTACTCGGCCAGCGTCTGGGTGGCCTCGATGCGCCACTTTTTAAAGATCAGCATCGATAGCGGCAGCGCCACAAAGAGCGCCAGCAGCGCCGCGACGAGCACCGGGATGGGAAAGTCGATGGCGATGGCCAAAATCTCGATCACCGCGGTCAAAGCGATAAAAAGCACTACGCGGGCGAGCCCGTACTTCCACAGCGCCGCGCGCGAACGGCGGCGCAGTTCTGGGTCCGGCTTGGGTGGCTCAGGGTTATGCGTCATGGGGGTTGATTGTACGCGGTGCAGGTAGAATCGCACGCATGGGCCGAATAATCCTCCTCCTACTCTTTGTCCTCGCCGCCTACCTCGTCTGGAAGGCCTTCGGGCCCTCGACATGGAAAAAGCGCGAGGTGGAACAACCCCGCGCTATCAAAGGCCCCGATGATGACGAGGAATTCCTCTGGAAACTGGAAAAGGAACGCTTCAAGCAGCGCCGCGCACAGGAGGCAGAAGAAGAAAAGCGCCGCCAGCGCCGCAAACGCGACGCCGACGGCGAGAAGGACTAGGCTTCCTTCGGCACGAAGCGCATCTCTAGGCCTAAGGCCTCGGCCACGGCCGTGATCTTTTCCCACCGCACGCCCGCACCACCGTGCTCGATGGTGTGAAGGGTGGAGCGGGAGATACCGGCGGCGTCGGCAAGCTGCTGCTGCAAAATGCCCAACTCGCGGCGCCGCTCAGCAAATTGGGCGCCAAGGCCCAAAATCACGGCATTATCGCCGGCCGGCTTGCCCTGCTTATGGCGCGGGCTCGTATGCTCCGCCATCTAGTTCAGCCCCGCGTAGGAGTGCAGGCCGGAGACGACCATATTGATAAAGAACAGGTTGAAGACCATCAGCGCCATCGCCATGACGTTGATCCACGGCGCCGCCTTGCGGAAAGCCGGCGTCGCACGCGCGTGCAGGTACGCGGCATACAGGATCCAGGTGGCAAAGGACACGGTCTCCTTCGGGTCCCAGCCCCAGAAGCGGCCCCAAGCGGACTCGGCCCAGATGGCACCCAAGATGATGCCCAGACCCAAGGTCGGCAGGGTGATAACTGCCAGGCGGTAGGCCAGCTGGTCAATCTTCGCGGCAGAAGGCAACGGGCGGGCTACAGCACCGAGGAGGCCATGCTCGGCATGCTTTGGCTGTGCCATACGCAAAAGAGTCAGCAGCGAGACAATGCCGGAGATAATACCGATGGACGCGCCCAAAGAAACCACGGTGACGTGGATGGGCAGCCAGTGCGACTGCAGCGCCGGCACCACCGGGGCGGACTCGGCATAGAGCTTGGTGGAGCCATAAAACATCAGCGCGAGGGTCGGGGTGAGCAGCCACGGCCACACGGTGCGCCATTCCTTACGCTGCATGGCCATATTGCCCACGAGCAGCACACCGAAGCTCACCATCAGCACGTATTCGTACAGGTTGCCAAACGGGAAGCGGCCGGTGGCCAGGCCGCGCAGCACAATCGCCGCGGCGTGCAGGGCAATGCCCACCCACATCAGCGCGCTGGTCATGCCGCCGAGCTTATCGGCCTTGCGCTCCTTTTCCTTCAGCTCATCGGCCGTGATTCCGGAAGAAGACTGGGCAACCTCGCCGGCATAGCTCTGCTTGTCGACGCCCCCAGCGCCCGCCCCCACCAAGACCTTCGCGGCCTCGGATTTCACGGCGCGGCGGCCCTCGATGATGCCCTGCATGCGTCCGTAATAAAACAGCGACAAAAAGAGCGCGACGCAGTACACCACAAAGGCGGTCTGCACCGCGATATCCGAGAAATTAGACAGATTCTGATCGATCTGCATGAATGCTCCTAGCCTTCACACGTGCGGGGTAAGTGCTGATTACCTTACTCAGCGAAACGACCCAATCCAACTTTTGTTGGATCGGGCCGGGGCGCTAATCGTCGGTATAAAGTTCGTCTTCTTCGACCTCGTCTGGGTCCGGCAGCTCCAGCAGCGCGCGGTGCAGCTCGTGGAACTCCTCGGACCAGCCGGCGCGGTCGGTACGGGCGAGACCGCCCATCTCCACGTCGGTGCCGCCGGCCGCATTCGGCCGCAGGCGGATGTAGACGCGGCGGCGCTTAATCACCAGCGAACCCACCAAGGAAATGAGCATTACCAGCGCGGAGGCCAGCACCCACTTCTGGAAAGGATCATAAGAGACCTGGTAGTTGGCGAACTCGCTGGCGCCGTCGAAGGTGATCTTCGTGCCATCGTCCAGGGTGACATCCTCGCCCTGGTTGAGGTTCACGCGGTCAATCTTTTGCAGCTGGCCGGACTGCACCAGGTTCGGGTCCAGCGAGAAGAAGGACTGCGGGGTGCCGGTGTCCAGGCCGGCATCGCCGCGGTAGATATCGATGGCCATCGCCGGATCCTGCAGCCCGGGGTATGCGGACTGCAGCAGCTTGCCGTTCTCGCCGGACCACTCGGCCGTGGGCGCGAAGAGGCCCTGGATGGCGATCTGGTTCTGGCGGCGGTCATAGAGATCCGGGTGCATGCCGGCCGGTGGGTCAAAGCGCATCGCACCAGAAGACAGGAAGAAGGTCGTGTCATTCGGCTGGAACTGAATGGTCTGGGTGCGCTTTTCGCCATTGGGCCATTCCACCGTGACCGTCGGTGCGTAGCCGTGGCCCTGCAAGTAGACGCGGTTGTGCGCTAGGCGCAGCGGGTGGTTGACCTTAAGCTCATAATCCTTCCACTCGGAGTCATCCTTGTAGATGTCTTCGTCCTCCGCGTAGGAAACGTTGGAGGTAAACATTTCCGCCTGGCCGTTGGGCAGGTATTCGGCCGCGAAGTCATGAGCGATGAGGCAGAAGGGGTGGAGACCGGTGCCGTCGAAAAGCGGGCCGGCGCGGAAGGAGTCAAAGTTTGACGTGGAGGTATTACAGAACTCCGTGGACTGGTCCAGGGTCTGGCCGCCGCCCTGCGAGCCGGACTCGGTGACCACGATGACCTGGCCCTCATAGTTGACCAAGCGGCCGGCGGCGACGGTAACCAAGATGGCCACCAGCGCCACGTGGAAAATGAGATTCGCCAGTTCGCGGCCGTAGCCGCGCTCTGCGGAAAAGGTGTGCACGCCGGCTCGGTCTTCTTCGGGGGAGTACTCGGCCACGCGCCACTTCTTCAGGCGCTTTTTAATTTCCGCGGATAGCTCTTCCTCGCTCTTATCCGAGTGCCCCTCGGCCGCCAGCGGCAGCTTGTGGAGGTACTTCGGCGCGCGCGTTGGCGGGGTCTTCCACGCCTTGTAGTGATCCCAGGAGCGCGGCAGGATGCAGCCCACCAGGGAAATGGCCAAGAGGATGAAGATGGCCTGGAACCAGACGGACGAAAAGACGTCGAAAAGCTGCAGCTTGTCGTAGATCTTCGCCACGTTGCCGTTGGACTCGATGAAGTCCTGCACGTTCTGCTCGTTGAGGTCGCGCTGCGGCAGCAAGGAACCGGGAATCGCGGCCAGCGCCAGCAAGAAAAGCAGCGCCAGCGCCGTGCGCATGCTGGTCAGCCAATGCCAGGCTTTGCGAAAATATTTCACGTCTCTCCTAAATCAGGGTTGCGCCAAAGTTGCCGGTCCACTGGCGGATGAGGCTAATAAACTCGCCCCACAGGCCGGTTACCAGGGCCAGGCCGACGAGGATCATGGCCACGCCGCCGATGACCTGGATGGTATGCGAGTGCTTACGGGCCCACGAAATCGAGCGCATCGCCCGCGCGGAGCCCAGCGCCACCAGCAGAAACGGCAGGCCCAAGCCCAGGCAATAAAAGATGATGAGCAACACGCCGCGCGCAGCCGTCATGCCTTCGGTGCCGACCGATACGGAAATAATGGCGGCCAGCGTTGGGCCCAAGCACGGTGTCCAGCCCAGCGCGAATATCCCGCCCAGCAGCGGCGCGCCTAGCCAGGTGGTCCAGCGCTTCGGTGCCATGCGGGTGTCTTTTTGCAGCGCCGGGATCGCGCCGAGAAAAACCACGCCCATCAGGATGGTCACGCCGCCGCCGATGCGCATGAGCGTTTCCTCATTGAGCCGGAGCGCGGAAATCGCGCCGAATACGGAGACCGTCGCCAGCAGGAAAACCACGGTAAAGCCCAGGATGAACAAGGCGGCGGCCAGTACCACGGCCCATTGCCTACGCTTGCCGACGCCCACCCCCAACTCACCGTCAAACGTAACCTCGCCGCCCACCACGCCGGCTAGGTAAGAAATATAGCCGGGCACCAGTGGGATCACGCACGGGCTAGCGAAACTCACCAGCCCCGCCACGGCGGCCGCGAGCAGGCCCAGAATCAGTGGGCCGGAGGTCGCGGCCTCGGCAAAGGAGTTGCCGATGCTCGCTGCGTTGTCCATTTATTCCTTTTCTAGTTTGTCCACTACGTCCATCACATCTTGGGCGGTGATGGACCGCAAAAAGACCGTAGCCGGGCGGTGCTGTTTATCCAAGACGATGGTGGTCGGGACCACGGAGGTGGGCACGCCGCCCAAGGCCGCCGCGGTCTTAAACGGTGGATCGTAGATGGAGGGATACTCCAGACCGTTATCTTCGAGGAAGTCATTGGACACCTGCGGGTTATAGTCGCGCACATTGATGCCCAGGACCGTACCGATCTGGCGTTTTTGCAGCTCGGAGTGGACCTCTTGGAGGTCATCGGCCTCGGCGCGGCACGGAGCGCACCACTGGCCCCAGGAGTTGAGCACGACGATTTCGCCCTCATAATCCTCCAGAGAAATGGTCTTATCCCTATCGCGCACATCCTCGCCGGAGAACGTGCGCAGCGGCTTGCGCTCGGATTCCTCGTAATTGATGACCTTTTCGCCGCCGGGCGTGATGAACTCGAAGTTTCCGCCGGTAGCAACCGCGTTTTGCGCGTTATCGGCGTCCTGCGAGCACCCGGCAAGCGGCAGCGCGATGGCTGCCGCCGCCAACACCGCGCCGACTGCGCGTCTGCGTTGTGCTGCCATTAAATCTCCTGGGCCGGCGAGGAGTAGAAGATGTCGGTGACCTGGTTATCCTCAAAAAGCAGGGAGGTAACCGAGGCCAAGTCGCATTCGCGGTTCCACGGCGCGTGCGGCAGGCGCTGGCCCAGCACGGTGCGCTGCACCATCACGATGGGCAACTGGTGGCTAACCAAGATCGCCTCGTGGCCGGCCGCGGCGGTGCGGGCGCGCTCGATGGAGCCCAGCATGCGCTCGGCAATCTGCTCATAGGGCTCGCCCCACGAGGGCTCCAGCGGGTTGACCAGCAGCGGCCAGCGGCGCGGGTTCCACAGCGCGGAACGCAGGCCCTTGGTGCGCAGGCCCTCGAAACGGTTGCCGGACTCGATGAGCGTCTTATCGACGTCCACGTCTAGCCCCGTTACCTGCGCAATCGGCCGCGCAGTTTCCTGGGTGCGCTGCAACGGCGAGGCCGCCAGGTAGGTCACGTCATGGTCGCGAAAGGATTCCGCGGTGCGCGCCGCCATGGAATGCCCGCGCGAGGACAGGTGATAGCCCGGGATGCGCCCGTAGAGGATCTTCTCCGGGTTGTGGACCTCGCCGTGGCGCACGAGGTGAACGATGGTGCGTGTCATGTCTCTCCTTGGTGTGCGGGACTTAATATGCGGGACGCGCGGCGGCCGCTGCCTGGGCGGCGGGCTTGAGGGCGGCTTCGATGAGTTCAAAGTCGGCGTCGGTAAGAGCATCCGAGACAAACCAGGTCTCGAACGGGCTCGGCGCGACGTAGATGCCGTTATCCAGCAGGGCGTGGAAGAACGGGGTGAAGCGGAAGGTCTCGGCCGCCTGCATATCGGCAAAGTTGCGGCCCTCGCCCTCGGCAAAGCGGATGGAGAACATCGAAGACGCCCGCTGGATGTGGTGCGCTACGCCCTCGGCCGACAGTGCAGAAGAAATCATGCCGGTCAGGCGGTCCGCGTTGGCCTGTAGGCGCTCGTAGAGCGATTCATCGGCCAACTCCAAAGACTTCAGGCCGGAGGCCATGGCCACCGGGTTACCGGACAGCGTACCGGCCTGGTAGACCGGACCGTCCGGGGCGAGGTAGTCCATGACCTCGGCGCGGCCGCCGAAAGCAGCGGCCGGCAGGCCACCGGAGACGACCTTGCCAAAGGTCACCAGGTCCGCCGCCACGCCGTCGACGCCGTACCAGCCCTTATAGGAGGTGCGGAAGCCGGTCATGACCTCGTCGAGGATGAGGAGGGCGCCGTCGCTATGGGCGACGTCGGCAAGCGCGGCATTGAAACCCTCTTCTGGTGCCACGGTGCCCATGTTGCCGGCCGAAGCCTCCGCGATAATGCAGGCAATCTCGCCCGGGTGCTGCGCAAATGCCTCGCGCACGGCCTCGATATCGTTATAAGGAACGACGATGGTATCGGCCGCCGTCGCGCCCGTAACGCCCGGGGAATCCGGCAGCGCAAAGGTCGCCACACCGGAGCCGGCCGAGGCCAACAGCGCATCCACATGGCCGTGGTAGCAACCCTCGAACTTCAGCACCTTGGCGCGGCCGGTGTAGCCGCGGGCCAGGCGCACCGCAGACATGGTGGCCTCGGTGCCGGAGTTGACCATGCGCACCTTATCGGCCGCGGTGCGCGACACAATGGCCTCCGCCAGCAAGGCCTCGCCCTCGGTGGGCGAGCCGAAGCTCAAGCCGCCCGCAGCGGCCTGCTGCACGGCCTCCACAATCTCTGGGTGCGCATTGCCGTGAATCATCGGGCCATAGGAGCTGACCAGGTCAACGTACTCGTTGCCGTCGGCATCCCACAGGCGCGAGCCCGCACCGCGCTCAATCACGCGGGCCTGGCCGCCCACGGAGCCAAACGCGCGCACCGGCGAGTTCACCCCGCCCGGAATCACCTTGGAGGAACGCTCAAACCACTGTTGCGACTGGGAAGTATTAGGCATGTCTGACATTCTAGCGATTCGCGCGCTATACAAAAGTTGGAGTGCGCGATTCACAGTCAGCCGCTAAACTTCGGGGCGTTGCACTTTTCAATTCGGGGGGATTTTCAATGCAGCGCACTCTCATTTTCGCCATCCTGGCCGCTTTCTGCCTCGCCGGTTGCGCTCAGCCCAGGCCCGAGCGGCCGCTGCCTACCTCGGTGGGTGCTACCCCGCTTGCCGACGCCCCCTCCTGGCAGCCCCCTCCCCGCCCACTCGCCCCGCGCGACCTTCCTCGGGAGGACAAGCCGGCCCCTCCCTCACCGCCGGCCGAGCGGCCTTCGCCATCGACCGCGGCGCTGGCGCCTGAGTCTGGTTCGCACCCCGGCCCGACTGCCGCGCCTCAGCAGCGGCCCGCACCAGCGCCCGCACCCGCACCGCGTCCGCAACCTGCGGTGCCGGCCCCACGCCCACCTGCGCGGGACAAAAGCGGCCTGCCGAACCTGAATATTCCGCCGCACGAGGTGCGCGGGCGCATCGAGGACGCGGTGCCTGATGTGCCGGCAGTGCCCGCTATGCCCGCGCCCGCCCCACCACCTGCGCCGCCGCTGCCGCCTGCGCCGCGGATTCCGGGCCTCTAACTCACCGCTTTCAGCCCCACGATGCCGCCGATGATCATGGCGAGGAATAGCACCTTCCACACCGTGGCGGCCTCGTGTCCGGCGGCGAAAGAATAGATAACCGCCACCGACGCGCCAACGCCCGCCCACACCGCATAGGCCGTGCCCACCGGGATGCTGCGCATCGCCCACGCCAGCCCGCCCATGGAAATCGCGCAGGCCACGAGGAAAATAAGCGAGGGCCACAGGCGCGTAAAACCTGCGGACTTATCCAGCGCCGCCGCCCACACGGCCTCGAATGCGCCGGAGAAAATCAAGATAAACCACGCCATAACTGCTTCCTGGCCGTCTTGTCGCGTTTCCGGGTACGGCTCCCTCGTCCGGGGCTCGCGCAAGTCGCGGCGAACCTGCACCCAATGATGGCACACTAGGAAACCATGAAGATTGCATTTCTTGGAACTGGCCGCATGGGAACCGAACTAGCCCGCCGCCTGCTCAACGAGCAAGACGGCATCGAATTGACCGTCTGGAACCGCACCGCCGAGCGCGCCCAACCGCTGGCGGAGGAAGGCGCCGAGCTTGCCGCCTCGCCTACCGAGGCCGTAGCGAACGCTGAGGTCATTATTACCTCTCTCTTCGGGCCCGACGATGTCCGCGAGGTTGTCGTCGAGCCGCAACTCATCCCCGCCGGCGTGACCTGGATCGACACCACCACCGTCTCGCCCAACGATGCCCGCGAATTCGCCGCCGCCGTGGAAACCTACGTCCACGCCCCGGTCGTCGGCACGCTCGGCCCGGCCCGCGAGGGCAAGCTCGGCGTCTATGTGGGCACGCCTAACGACGCCCGCCGTGAGCAAGCCATGTCCCTCGCCGAGTCCTGGGCGGGCGAAGACAAGCTCATCGGAGTGGAGGCGGCGGCCACGGCGGCCATCGGAAAGCTGCTGGCGAACCTCGCGCTCGCCGTCACCGCCGAGGGCCTGCTCGAAGCCCTGCAGCTCGGCGAGTCCGAGGGCCTGGACTCCGAGGTGGTGCTGCAGATGCTCGATATCACCGGCCTGTCTTTCATCGCCAATATGAAGGCGCCGTTTATCACCGGCGAGCGCAATACCGACCCGGGCGATTTCACCGTCGACGCCCTGGCCAAGGACGCCAAGCTCATGGAGATGACCTCCACCAAGCCACTGCCCGCCCTGACCGCCGCCATCGGCCGCTTCGAGGAAATGCAGGCCATGGGCCACGGCGATCAGGACTTCTCCTCCATCTTCGTTTTCCGCAATAAGGGCTAGTTATCCACAGGCCTGCCGGGCATGCGGGCCGAAATTCGCCCTGTGGGCCCTAGTTATCCACAGGTTCGCGCGCTCGCCCTCGCACAGGTTGCACGCCGTGGCTTAGGCTGCGGGGCATGACAGCTCTTCAGACTTATCTCGCGGCCCTGGCGCCCGGCATCGACATCGTTGCCGGGTGCGCCGGTATGTCTGAAGACCAGCTGCGCGCTGCCGGTGCGCCCAATAAAACGGCCCGCACTTTGCTCACGCTTGCCGACGCCCTCTTTGCCCCCACCTCCTTTACCCGCTTGCAGCGCCAGGCGGTGACCGCCGCCCGCGACCGCGCCCACCCGCTGCCCACGCTGGAGGTAATCGAGCGCTACGCTTCCCGCGCCAAGACCAAGCGCGACGCCTGGCGCCTGCGCGTGGAGCTGTGCCGCACCGCCGCCGATACCGATGAGATGGAAAAGCTGGCGCGCAAAAAGCTGCGCGAGCTCAATCCCCCAGCCCCGCCGCGCCCCGGCGTGCGCATCCGCCGCCGCAAGGACGCGCCATGGACCCTGGCAATTACCGGGCCCTCTTCGCTCATCGCGGACTTAGAATCCAGTCTGGATGAGGATGCTCCCCTCGACTCCGTAGCGGAGCTCTTCTCCCCTTCCGGCGCCTCACAGGCTGCCCGCCCGACCATTACGACCAACGCGATCATCACGCTCGACGAGCTTGACCGCATCATCGATGGCGACGGCGAGGAAATCACCATCCAGCTCACCAACGGCGCCCGCCTCACTGGCGCGGAACTCGTCTCGCGCACGCTGGCAGAGCGCGGCCTTATCACCCTCGTCCACCCCTTCGAGGGCGCGGTCAACCTCTACCGCACGGAACGCATGGCCAGTGAAAAGCAGCGGCTCATGGCTGCTGCCGAAAATCCGGTATGCCCGTGGGTCGAATGCAACTATCCGGCGGATAAATGCCAGGTGCACCACTTGCGGGCATGGCGGCACGGCGGCGATACCAATATGGCCAACCTCGCCACCTGTTGCCCGTACCACAACGGCGTCAACGACGACGATCCAAATGCCCCACCGGTGCGCGGGCGCCTCGTGCGACGCCGAGGCCGCGTGGTGTGGCAGCCGCCCTGGGCTGACACCGCGCCAGCACCGCCATCGTCCCTCTAGCCCCTAAACCGTCAGGCAGCAGGATGCCCTGCTGCCGCATTGGCATGCCCGCAGCTAGCGAGCGATACGAGCCGCAGCGGCGCGGGCATCCGCGATGACATTAGGTACGCCAACCCCGCCGGCCCAAGCGCCGGTGGCATCGATGCCCGGCGTCGCCGCGAGGGCACCGCGCGCACCGGCCACGGTTTCCAGGTGGCCAGCATCAAAGCGCGGCAAACCGCCGAACCAACGTTGGGTAAAAATCTCGGCAACGCCCGCGGCGCGGCCGTCGAAGCCGGTAAGGCGCTGAAGGTCGTCGAGGGCATAGTCGACGAGGTCATCTTCCTCGGCGCGGACGATGGCGTCGTCGCCAAAGCGGCCGAAGGAGGCGCGCACCAAGGCGCCACCGCGCTCGGCCAAGTGCGGCCACTTGCGCGAGGACAGGGTGAAGGCCTTGGCGTGAACGTCGTCTTGGTCGGTGGCCACGAGGATGCCGGAGTTTTGCGGCAATGCGTTGCCGGCCGGGTCCGTGTCGGACTCGAACTTCAGGCCCACGACTGCCGACGCCGCCAGCTTCACGCTCTTCAACCGCTCCGCCGCCCGCGGGGACACCTTGGGCAGCAGGCGCGCTGCGGTCGGGGCCGGGGTGGCCACCAGCACGCGGTCAAAGGGGGTGGTATCGCCGGGTGCGCCGGCCAAGCGGAATTTCTCGCCCTCGCGAGTGATGCCGGAGATGAAGGTATCGAGGTAGATCTTGGCACGGGATTCATCGGCCAGCGCCTCGTAGAGTTCTGCGTAGCCGCCGCGGAAGGTCTGAAAGACGGGGCCGCCGTTGCTCGGCTTGGCCGCGCGGGCTTCTTCCAGCGAGCGGACCGCGGCCGAGAGGGTGACTGGGCCGCGCTCGGAGAGCGCGTCGAGGGTCTCGGCCAGCGCTGGGATGGTCGCGCGTAACCCCAGGTCATCGGCCGAGCAAGAGTACACGCCGCCGAGGAGGGCGGAGATAACGTGGTCGACGAGGTCGTCGCCAAACTGCTGGCGCACCAAGCGGCCGACGGAGACGTCGCTGCCTGCCGTCCACTCGAAGGGCTCCTCGTTGTCGATGCGGCGGGCGGTCTCAGCCGAGACCAAGTGCGCGACCGGCTCCGAGTGCGAAGGAATGCCCATCATCCCGCCGCGCGGCAGCGGCTTAAGCTCGCCGGAGTACACCAGCGAATGCAGGCCGGAGGGCTCAACCAGGCTGTCACCTAAGCCGAGGGATTCGATGAATTCCACGGCGTCGTGGCGGCGGGCCAGGAAGGCCTCGGCGCCCATGTCGGTGGGGCCGTCATTAAACGGCACGGAGTACAGCTTGCCGCCGATACGGCCGGCGGCCTCGAAAACCTCAACGTCGTGGTCGCGCAGCTCGTAAGCGGCCGTCAAGCCCGCCAGGCCGGCACCAATAATCGCAATACGCATTTAGCCCTCCTCGTGAATGATGGATACGGCGCGGGTGATGGCCTCCGCGTCGGTAGTCGGCAAGACCCCGTGGCCGAGGTTCCAGATATGGCCGTCGATATCGCCGCGCTCGCGGGCCCGATCGACCTCGCCGCGGATGGTGCGCACGGCCTGGCGCACGGCGTCGTCGCCGGCAAAAAGCATGGCCGGGTCGAGGTTGCCCTGCAACACGCGGGCGCTCACGCGCTCGGCCGCGGCGTCCATGGGCACGCGATAATCGACGCCCATAACTTCCGACCCCGCCTCCGACATGGCCGGCAATAGCTCGCCGGTGCCGACGCCGAAGTGGATGCGCGGGATATCCACGCCCGCCAGGATTTCCCGGGAGTACGGCAGCACGAACTCGCGGTAGTCGCGCTCGTTGAGGTAGCCGGCCCAGGAATCAAAGAGCTGCATGGCGTCAATGCCGGCGTCGACCTGCACCTGCAGGAAACGGGTGATGGTCGGCACCAGGCGGCGCATGAGCATGTGCCAGGTCTCCGGCTCTGCGTGCATGAGCGCCTTGGTGCGCTCGTGGTTCTTGGATGGCCCGCCCTCAATGAGGTAGCTGGCCAGCGTGAACGGCGCGCCAACGAAGCCGATGAGCGCTTGGGTTTCGGTGAGCTCGGCTAGGATGCGGGCGATGCCCTCGGTGACCTCGGGGACGTCGGTTTCCAGCAGCGGCAGCTTGCCGACGTCCTCCCTACTCCGCACCGCCTGCTCCATCACCGGCCCGCGCCCCGGCACGATATCGACCTTGACGCCCGCGGCCTTGAGCGGGACAACAATATCGGAGAACAAGATGGCGGCGTCGACGTCGTGGCGGCGCACCGGCTGCAGGGTAATTTCTGCCAGCAGTTCCGGCATGAAGCAAGAATCAAGCATGCTGATCCCCTCGCGGGCGGCGCGGTACTCCGGCAGCGAGCGGCCGGCCTGGCGCATGAACCAGACTGGGGGTCGGGAGGGGGTGCGGCCGAGGGCGGCGTCGATAAGCGGGGCACGATTGAGTCGAGACATGCCCCAATTATGAATCAAAAGTTGGAGTGAGGGCTAATTAGCCACGCAAGCTGCGGTCCTTGATAAAGCGGTTGGACTGCGGCTGGAAAAGCAGCGCGAGGGCGACGATCAAGGTGATGGGGATAATCAGCAGCCCGAGCCCGCCGATGCCGAGTGCAAGAGCGGCGATATTGGTAAAAAGCGCGAATGCAATGACCACGGTGATGATGCGGCGCGCCCACTTGGACCCGCCGGCCAGCTGCGCCGCGAAGAGCGCAAGCAGGATGGCGCCGACGGCGTTGGTCACCGCGACAAATAGGCGATTGGAATGGAGGTACTCCGCGACCTGCGCATTCTGTGGCTCCACCTGTGGCCCTCCCGAGCCGAAGATGCCCACCATGCCGCTCACCAGCATGATCACGGCGCTGACGACGAGCACCCAATAGGCCCAGCGCAGCTGTCGCGGCCACGCATCGAGGTTCTCCTTGGCGGAGGTGTTTCGGGCCGCCCGGTTATAGTCCCGGGGCCCGGGCCGCTCGGTATTATTCATCGCTTGTTCTCCCGGTCAGTGCGGCTAGCACGGTCGGCACGGTTGGTGCGGTCGGGGCGTTCGCGCTTGCCGCCGTCATGCTTGCCGCGCTGGTCATCCTTGGAGCGCTTGCGCTCTTCTTCGGCGCGCTTCTTCTCGCGCTGCGCTTGCTCGAGTTCTTTTTCCAGCTCGCGCATCTGCTCGAGTTCGCCGGTGTAGTCCAAGGTCTCGGCCCGCACGGAGAAAATCAGGCCGAGCACCGCCGCGACGCCGACGAGGATCTGCACCATGCCATCGGCGGCAAAGAGCCAATCGGGCACGTCCGCGCCGGCCGGGGTGACCATGAAGGTCAGCAGGATGCGGAAGCCGAAGTACAGCGAGAAGGCAAACCACACGCGGCGCGAGGTGCCGGCCCGCTTGCTGCGGTTAGCAAGGGACCGCAACAGGAAGGCCAACAGCACGATAATCGCAAGCGAAATGGCCGCCGAAAGAGCGACGGAGCCGTAGGCGGCGGTGCTGAGGAAGGCGTCGGAAAGCTGGGCTTCATCCACGCCGGCCGGTGCGGATTTGGCCATGTCCTTGGCCTGCGACATGAGTACGTCGTGGTTGAGCAGCGTGAGCACCACGTTGAGCACCTGGTGCACGGCCTCGCCGCATAGCGCGCCCAGCCACAGCCACAGCATGTACGTCACGGACTCCGGCCGCTGCTGCTGCCGCGGCGGGCGTTGCGTGTGTGGCGGGCGCGGAGCAGGGGCGGGCGACGGGGGCGTAGCAGTCACAGGGGTCCTTTACTTGAGCAGGCGGGCGGCTTCGGTAGCGAAGTAGGTCAGAATCTGGCCGGCGCCGGCGCGCTTGAATGCGGTCAGCGACTCGAGCATGATGGCCTCGCCGTCGATCCACCCGTTGGCGGCCGCGGCCTTGACCATCGCGTACTCGCCGGAGACCTGGTAGACCGCGACCGGCACGGGAGAAGTCTCCGCCACGGCCGAAAGCACATCCAAGTAGGGCAGACCGGGCTTGACCATGACGAAGTCCGCACCCTCTTCGATGTCGAGCTCGGCCTCGAGCAGGGACTCGCGGAAGTTGCGCGGATCCTGCTGGTAGGTGCGGCGATCGCCTTCGAGGGAGGAGCCGACGGCATCGCGGAACGGGCCGAAGAAGGCAGAGGCGTACTTGGCGGAATAAGCCATGATGGCCACGTCCTCGTGTCCGGCCTCGTCGAGGTCGGCACGGATGGCGGCAACTTGGCCGTCCATCATGCCGGACGGGGAGACGATCTGGGCGCCGGCGCGGGCTTGGGAGCGGGCCATGTCTTGGTAGAGCTTGACGGATTCGTCGTTAAGCACACGGCCCTTGTCATCCAGCACGCCGCAGTGGCCGTGGGAGGTGAATTCGTCCAGGCAGGTATCGGCCATGACGATGAGGTCATCGCCGAATTCCTCGTGCAGGCAGGAAATACCGCGGTTCAAAATGCCCTGCGGGTCCCAGGCGACGGAGCCGGTATCGTCCTTGTCCTCATCGAGCGGCACGCCGAAAAGGTCGATACACCCCACGCCGGCCTCCAACGCCTCTTCGGCCGCGCGGCGCAGCGAGTCGAAGGTGTGCTGGTAGACGCCCGGCATGGAGGGAATCTCGCGCGGTGCGTCGAGGCCGTCCACGATGAACATGGGCAGAATCAGGTCCGAGGGGCGGACCTCGGTTTCGGCCACGAAATTGCGCATCTGCGGGGTGGTGCGCAGGCGGCGTGGGCGGCGGGCTGGGAAGGTGCTCATTGGGTACTCCTTAGAGCGAGACTAAAACTTATGCCTTGTCGACCTTAGTAGCCTTCTTGCGCGAGCGGCGTTTCTTGCGCGGCGCGGGCAGGTTTCCGGCGGCGCGGAGGGCGGCGACGTGGTCTGCGAGGGCGTCGACAAGCGCGGGCACATCGGCGACTTCGGGCACGACATCGACGCGCAGGCCCATCTCTTCCGCGGCCGCTCTTGCCGACGGCCCGATACACGCAATGATCGTCCGCTGGTGCGGTTTGCCCGCAATGCCCACCAGATTGCGCACGGTGGACCCGGAGGTGAAGGCGACGGCGTCGAAGCCGCCGGTCTTGATCATGTCGCGGATCTCGGCCGAAGGCGGGGCGGCGCGGACGGTGCGGTAGGCCACGACGTCGTCGACCTCCCAGTCGAGGGCCTTGAGCCCGTCAACCAGGGTGTCGGCCGCGATATCGGCGCGCGGGAGCAGGACGCGGCCGACGGCGTCGATGTCTTCTACGAAGTTGGGGAAGACATCGAGCAGGCCCTCGGCGTTCTGCTTCTTCTTGTGTGGCAAAAGCTCCGGGACCATGCCCTTGGCACGAATGGCGGCCGCAGTCTTCGTGCCCACGGCCGCAAGGTGGACGCCGGCGAAATCGCGGGCGTCGAGGCCGAGCTGGGCGATCTTGTCCCACACCGCGGTCACGGCGTTGACGGAGGTGAAGACGATCCACTTATAGCGGCCCTCGACGATGCCCTTGATGGCGCGGTCCATCTGCGCCGGGTTGCGCGGCGGCTCGATGGAGATGGTGGGCACGTTTTGCGGGATGGCGCCGTAGCCGGCCAGGCGTGCGGACATCGGGCCGGCCTGTTCCTTGGTGCGCGGGACGAGCACGCGCCAACCATAGAGCGGGCGGTTTTCCCACCAGGAGTACTTGGTGCGGTCGTCGATGCTGCGGCCGAGAGTAACGACGAGCGGGCCGGTGAGGTCCGCGTCGAGCTTGCCCATGGTGCCCAGCGTGGTCTCATAGGTGCGCTGCAGGCGGGTGGTGCCGTGGACGGTGACAAAAGCCTCGGTCTCGGCCGGCATGCCGCGCTGCTGCAGCTCGTCGGAGATGACCGGCAGGTCCTCCTTGGTGGCCTGCAGGACGATGGGCTGGGTGGCATTGGCCAGCGCGTCCCAATCGGCGCCGTCGGTAACGTCGGCCTCGGTATAGGTGGAGCCGAGGGCAATGCCGGCAAAGGACGGCACGGTAGACGGCAGGGACATGCCCGGCACTACCTGGAATTCCAGGCCAGCAGACGCCACGGCGTTGATCTCGGCCTTGATGGACTCGCGGTGCAGCGGGTTGCCGGTGACCAGGCGGATGACGTCCTCGCCATCGGCCTCGACCAAGCACTCACGCAGCTGGCCCACGATATCTTCGGCCGGCTCGTACAACACCGCGGCCGTTGGCGGCGCGGGGCGGGGCGGTTTGCGGCGCGCGCCCTTGGCTTTGGCATCGGCGCACATTTGGGCGTATTCGGCCTCGGCGGCGTCGAGAAGCTCTTGCGGAACGGGCAGCGCGGCGGCGACGGCATCGCGCACGCCCTGCATGACCTGCGGATCGGTCACGGCGATGGCACTATTTGCCAGAACCTCGCGGGCGCGGACGGTCAGCAGGTCGGGATTACCTGGACCAGCGCCCACAAAGACGATCTTGCCCAATTGGGTGTCTGGCGCGGCATTGCTCATAAAGTTCTTTTCTAAAATCGGGCGCGCGGCACCGCGCACGGACATGATCGCATGCGGTGTGGTTCCCCGCGCCGGCGGTGGGTGACACGGTCTTAACGGCCAAAATCCCAGGCCTTGCGTCCTGGGATGCCCTTAAAGGGGGCCGGATCATTGCGGGACAATGATCTGTGGTATCTACACCTTAAATTATTAGCGCCTAAAGGCGAAATTACTTGCCCAGCAGCTCGGCCGCGCCACCGGCGAAAAGCTCGTCCGAGATGCGCGCGCCGAGTTCGGCGGCTTCGGCCGCGGAGCCGGAGGCTGTGGCGGTGAGCTGGCGGGTTCCGTCGAGCGCGAAGACGCCGCCGCGCACGGTGAGCTGGTCGCCGTCCCAGCGCGAGGTGGCGGCCACCGGCGCGGTACAGCCGGCCTCGAGGCGGGCCAGCACGGCGCGCTCACCGGCAGCGGCGGCCGAGGCGCGCTCGTCCACGATGGCGTCCAGGGCCGCGGCAGCCTCGGTGCCGGCCACGGCCTCGATGGCGAGTGCGCCCTGAGCCGGCGCCGGCATGAAGACGGAGGGTTCGAAAATTTCGGTGGCGCGGTCCGCGTAGCCGCCGCGCAGTAGGCCGGCGTAGGCCAGCAGGACGGCGTCGAGCTCGCCGTCGGTGACCTTGGACATGCGGGTATCGATGTTGCCGCGCAGCGGGCGAATCTCCAGGTCCGGGCGGAGGGCGGCCAGCTGGGAGATGCGGCGCGGGGCGGAGGTGCCCACGCGCGCGCCCTGCGGCAGCTGCGCCAGGCTCAGGCCATCGCGGGCGACGAGCGCCTCGCGGGAATCCTGGCGCTGCGGCACGACGAGGCGGAAGCGTTCATCGGGCGCGGTGGGCAGGTCCTTAAACGAGTGCACGGCAATATCGCATTCGCCGGCATACAGCGCCTCGCGCAGCGCCTGGGTAAATACGCCGACGCCGATGCGCTCGACGGGCGCCATGTTGACGTCGCCGGCGGTGGTGACGATGTGGAGTTGGGAGTCAAAGCCGGCGTCGATAAGCCAATCGCGCACATGGCCGGCCTGGGTGGTGGCCAGCTTGGAGCCGCGGGTACCAATCTGAAACATTTAGGCCTCCTTAGTCATGGTGGGCAGTTCATTGACGGCCACGGACACCCCGGAGCCTTCCAGCTGCAGGCCAAAGAGCTCCTGCAGGGCGCTTTCGCTGCTGACACTGCTTTCCGACGCCGCCAGCTTCTTCGCCCTAACCGTCGGTTCATGCAGCAGTTTATCGGCCACGCGCTTAAGGGCGCGCTGGACGTCCTCAAGTTGCTTGCCCGCGAGCTCGGGGTGCTTGTGTTGCAGGCGCGCGGCCTCGCACTCGACGAGATCGGCCGCGCGGCGATGCAGGGCGCTTACGGCCGGGGCGACGTCGCGCACGCGCTGGGCCGAGGTATAGGCCGCCAGTTCCTCATCGACGATGTGGCGCGCCTGCACGTGCGGGCTGGTCCCGGCCGCGACATCGGTATCGGCGGCCGAAAGCGACTTGCTCAGGCGCTCGATATTGACCAAATCCACGCCCTCGGCCGCGGCGGCGGCATCTTCGATATCGCGCGGCAGGGAGAGATCGATGAGCATGAGATCGCGGCCGGCGGGGAGGTCGGCGGCTTCGATGGTGAAGTTATCGGCGCCGGTGGCGGAAATGGCAAGGTCGACGTCGGAAAGCGCGGCGGCGCGCTCGGAAAAGTCTACGACGCGGGTGGCAACGCCCGCCTCCTCGGCGTGGCTGGCCAGGCGCTCGGCACGCTCGCGGGTGCGGTTGGCCAGCACCAGCTCTTTGACGCCCAGCCGGCCGGCGTGGGTGGCGGCGAGGGACGCCATGGCGCCCGCACCAAGGACTAGCGCGGTCTTGCCAGTCAGGTCGGCGGCGTCGAGGCGCTGCAGGGCCTGGTCGAAGGCGAAGGACACCATGGAGGCGCCAGCCTCGTCGATATCGGTCTCGGAGTGCACGCGCTTGCCCGCCCGCAGCGCGGCCTGCGCCAGCGCGTGAATGCGCGGGCCGACCGTGCCCTGCTCCGAGGCGGACTGGTAGGCGCTGCGCACCTGGCCGATGATCTGCTGCTCGCCCACCACCATGGAATCCAGGCCGGAGGTCACGGACATGAGGTGCTCGGCCGCGGCGTCGGCATAGCGCACGTAGAGGTAGTTGCGCAGCTCCTGCTCGCCCACGCCCGAAACCTGGGTGAGCACGCGCACGACTTCCTGCACGCCGGCGTGGAAGGAGTTGGTGACGGTGTAGACCTCCATGCGGTTGCAGGTGGAGATAATCATCGCCTCCGACAGCGGCTCGGCCGCCACGAGTTGCCCGCAGGCGGAATCTTGGACCGCACTATCCATGCTCAGCTTTTCCAGCAGCGCCACCGGCGCCGACTGGTGGGACATGCCCACGACGAGCACGCTCATGCACAACACTCCTCAACCCTTTGATTGATTTTAATCCTCCAAAAGACTACCCGTCGGTGTCGCGGATCCCGAATCAACCGGCCAGCTCGGCCGCTAACTCCTCGTTGTCTACTTCCCAGCAGGCAAACTCTTCGCCGTCGATGACCACAACGGGCACGCGGTCACCGAACTCCATGGCCAGCTCCGCGTCCTCATCCACGTTACGCACGGCAAGCTCCGCGCCTGCCCGCTTGACGACGGGGGTGATCTGCTCCCTCACGCGTGCGCAAGAACCGCAGGTGGTGCGCACCATGAGCTCGACGAGATGCTGAGACATATTCTCCTCACAAGGACGGCGGCGGTCGAAACCATTACTATGGACACGTTAGTCCACCCCGCGTTTGCGAAAGCTGTTTGTCTCACTCGTGTCCGCTACCACTCCCCCAGGGTTCCCCGAATCCCCCCGCGACTTCTTGGCCAATTGGACCGCCTCGCGCGGTAACCTGCGTAATTTCTTGGAGACCCAAGCGCTCGCCCCGCTGGATGAGGAATCGCAGCGCACCGCAGGCGAGGCCGCGGCCGCCGCGGCGCTGGAGGAATTCGGGCTGGAACTGGAGGATTTTGCCTCCGGCGTGGACTCGGTCACCGGCTCCTATGATGCGGCTGGCGCCCAGCGCATCACCGCCCAGGACCCAGACGTGCCGGTAGATGTGGGCGCGGCAGCGTTTTTCGACGTCGACAACACCCTCATCCAAGGCTCGTCCCTCGTGGAATTCGCCTTCGGCTTGGCACGCAAGCGCTACTTCCGGCTTTCTGAAATCCTCCCGATTGCGTGGAAGCAGCTCAAATTCCGCGTCTCCGGCAGCGAAAATGCCAAGGACGTGGCCGTGGGCCGCGCGCAGGCGCTGGAGTTTGTCAAAGGCCGCAGCGTCGACGAGCTGGTGGAACTATGCGAAGAAATCGTGGACGCCTCTCTGGCCCGCCGCGCCTACCCCGGCACCACGCAGCTGGCGGAGATGCACCTAGCCGCCGGCCAGCAGGTGTGGCTGGTCACCGCCACGCCGGTCCAGCTGGCACAGGTGCTCGCCCGGCGCTTCGGCTTTACCGGCGCGCTCGGCACCGTCGCGGAGGTCAAGGACGGCAAGTTCACCGGCCGGCTGGTCGGCGATATCCTCCATGGGCCCGGCAAAAAGCACGCCGTGGCCGCGCTCGCGACCATCGAAGGCCTCGACCTCTCGCGCTGCACTGCGTATTCGGATTCCGCCAACGACGTGCCCATGTTGTCCATGGTCGGCACCGCCGTGGCCATTAACCCAGACCGCAAGCTGCGCGATATCGCTGGCGACCGCGGCTGGCTCGTGCGCGACTATCGCTCCGTGCGCCGCGCCATCCGCACCTATGGCCTCCCGGCGCTGGCCACCGCCGCCTTTTCCTATGGCGGCTGGCGCTACTACCGGCGATAGCGAGGGCGGTAGGGGGCGCTGGGGGGACGTCGGCAAGCATGCAAAAACCCTCCGCACAATGGCGGAGGGCAAGAAGCGGGCTGGGGTTTACTTGCCCAGCTTACGACGCTGCACGCGGGTGCGGCGCAGCATCTTGCGGTGCTTCTTCTTGGACATGCGCTTGCGGCGCTTCTTAATGACGGAACCCATGGAGTCCTCACTTTCGTGTAGTACGTACTGTCAAACTTGTCAGCGCTAAAACGGCGAAGGTGCACTCTTGCCGCCGTGGCCACACGGACCGCGGGCCACATCAGCGAGCCGACACGAATGCACACCATCTTACCCAGCACCCAGCCCGTGACCAAAAAGGCCCCGCGACAACAACAGTGAGAAACAACAGCGCCCACCACCGCTGGCCACGAGGGCCAACAGAGGTGGGCGCTGTCTGTGCGGCGCGAGCCTAGGCTCCGTAGACGGAAGCCTCCAGGTACTCGTTGACGGCAGACTCGTGAACGCGGAAGGAGCGTCCGACGCGAACAGCCGGCATTTCGCCTGCGTGAACCAAACGGTAGACGGTCATCTTGGAGACGCGCATAATCTCGGCGACCTCCGCGATCGTCAGAAAGGTTCCCTTTTCTTCATTTGCCATATATATCTAACCCTTCAGCTCGTTACGCGCTGTAGGCTTCCCCTCCCACAGGACTTCACGCACGTGCTTGCCCTAGCCTATCGTGAAACATGTGACTAATGCGACCCAAGTGCCAAATTTTTTCACAGCATTCATTAGGGTTTCCCCTAAAAGCGCTGCTTAACACCCGCCCCAACACTCCCGGGTGGGTACACCCCCACCACGGGGAGGTCGCACACGGCGGCGCTAGCCGAGCTCCTTGGCCTTATCGGAGCAGGCCTCTGCCGCGCGGTAGAACGCGCCGCGCAAGCCGGACTCCTCCAGCTCGCGGACGGCGGCGGCGGTGGTGCCGCCCGGCGAGGTTACGCCAGCGCGCAGCTGGGTGGCCGAGCGGCCGGAGCTAGCCAGCATCTCACCAGAGCCGGCTGCGGCCTGGGCGGCAAGCTTCTCGGCGACGTCGCGGGGAAGGCCGAGCTGTACGCCGGCGTCGACAAGCGCTTCTGCTACAAGGAAGAAGTAGGCCGGGGAGGAACCTGCCAGTGCGGTGGCGGCGTCGATATTCTTCTCCGGGATGACCGCTACCTCGCCGACGGCCTCCAGCAGCTCACGCACGCCGTCCATCTGGGCATCGCTCACGTGCTCACCGGCCGCGCAGGTGCACATGCCGCGGCGCACCAACATGGGGGTATTGGGCATAACGCGCACCACCGGCACGCCTTCGCCCGCCGCACCCTGCAGCTGCTCTAGCGTCAGGCCCGCGGCCATGGACACGACCACGGCATCCTTGGCCGGCTCAAGGCCTTCGAGCAGATCCAGGATGGCGTAGGGCTTCACGCACGCGAAGATATAGTCCGCGCCGTCCACCGCCGCTGCATTATCGCTGGTGGTGGTGACGCCATAGGTATCCTGAAGTTCCTTGCTGCGGGATTCGGTGCGGTTGGTGACCGTGATATCAGAGCCTGCAAAGCCCGATGCTACGAGTCCCGAGGTCAAAGCCTCACCGATTTGTCCGCCGCCTAAAATTGCAATCTTTGTCATAGTCTCCACCATGCCAAAAATGCGGAACCCCGGCTACCACGTGGGGTAACCGGGGCGTCGACAAGCGGGGGCTTAGAGCATCACCAACAGCAGCGGGCCGAAGGTCAGGATAAGGCCGGTAAAGCCGGCCAGGAACATGGAGAATCCATCGCGCGCGGTGCGCAGGGCGTGCGTCACGCCCACCATAATTGCGGTGACGCACAACGCGAGGATGGCGACGACCAGGCGCGGGAAGCTATCCCACAGAATCTCAAAGCCCTTGAAGATGACAATCGCCAGCAGGATGCCCGCGACAATCATCAGCAGGATGGACACTGGGTTGAGCTTCTCGTGCTCTTCCTCGATCCACTCTTCGTCGTCCTCGACCTTGGGAAGGTTGCCGGTTTCCTCTGCACTCTTAGCGACGCCCGCCTTCTTCGACGCCGGCACCGCCGCCGCAGCGGCCGCTCCAGCGCCAGCTGCCGCGGCTCCCGCTCCGGCCGCCTTTGCACCCTTGTCGGCCTTCGGCTTTTCGGCAACGGGCTTCGCTGCGGTGGCCTTGTCCGCGCCGGACTTGTCTACGGTCGGCTTCTCTGCTGCGGCCTTCGCCGCGGCAGGCTTGGCGTCATCCGCCTTCGCCTTATCCACGCGCTGGATTACCGCGGTGTCATCGGCAGAAGGCTGCTTCTTCTTCGCCGCCTCCTGTACCGCGCCGGCAGCGGCAGGCTTCTTTGCGGTGGACTGTGCAGCCGACGGGGCGGACGCAGCAGGCTTTGCGGCAGCCTTGGCTGCAGGCTTGTCGGTGGACTTCTTTGCGGAGTCGGCATCGGTCGCGTCGGCAGCCTTGGGGGCGCGGATGACAGGAGCGTCCTCGTCGATAGAGACGGAGGTGTGCTTGGCCTCGGTAGGCGAAGCTTCGACCTTCTTAAGATTGCCGGTTAACTCGGCAACGGAAATGCCGCCTTCATCGAGGCTGCGGCGGTGGCGGCGCGAACGCTTGTCATCCTTGCCGCCCTTCTCGCCGCGGGCCTTTTTATCGCGAGCCAGCAGCTCTGCCACGGTCAACTTGTTCTTGTCAGCCATGATCTCTTCCTATTCCAATCCCTTGTCGGTCCGGCGCAAAATGACGCCCTCACGCAGCGCCCATGGGCAGATTTCCAGCTTCTCGATGTCCAAGGCTCGCATGGATGCCTCGGCCACCAGAGCGCCGGCAACGATTTGGTGCGATCGGTTAGAACTTACACCTTCTAGGTCCGCTCTGTCTGCCGCAGTCATGCGAGAGATGAAGGAAATCAACTGGCGCAGACCCGGTGCAGTCAACGTGCGCTTGACGTATGGGCCGGCAGATGAAGGGGCGGAACCGGTCAGGCGCGCCAGCGTACGGAAGGTTTTGGAGGTACCCACGGCAAGGCCAGCGGGGCCCATAGCCTTCATCTGCTGGGCGGCGTCTTCCAGCTCCGCATCAATAAAATCGCGCAGCGCGCTTACCTTCTTTTTCTCCGGCGGGTCGGTGTCGAACCAATTATGGGTCAACCGGCCAGCGCCCAGGTCGAGGGAGAAGGCAAGGTCGGGGTGCTCGTCGGTACCGGTGGACAGCTCTAGCGAGCCGCCGCCGATGTCTAGGTTGGTGATACGCCCGGCGGACCAGCCGTACCAGCGGCGTGCGGAGAGGAAGGTCAGCTGGGCTTCTTCCACGCCAGAGAGAATCTGCAGGCGTACGCCGGTCTGCTTTTCCACCTCATCGAGCACGGCCTCCGAATTATGCGCGGAGCGCACCGCCGAGGTAGCAAAGGCGATAAATTCAGCGCAGCCCAGCTTATCGCCCAGCTCGCTCGCCTCCGCTACGGCGCTGACCAGCTTCTTTACACCCTTTTCATGGATGTTGCCCTTCTTGTCCAGCTGTTCTACCAGCCGGAGCGGGGTCTTCCAATCGCTCATCGGAGTAGGCCGCCCGCCCGTCGCGGCATCGACCGCAACGAGGTGGACGGTATTGCTTCCGACGTCTAATACACCTAATCGCACACTAATAGCGTAGTAGGTCTACCGTGGTTAGGTGTGAATCGCCCAAAATCTGACACGGTATACCTAGGTTTTCCCGCGAGCTCGCCCGCGGCGGCGTCGATAAGAGCGGGCCGCGAAGAGGCCCCGGATTTCCCGCGGGAGTGGTTTGAATTTACCAACCCGAACGACCCACACCACGTCTTTTCCATCGACCTGACATGGGTGGAATCGCACTACAGCTGCCAATTTGGAACATCGGCATGCCGGGGCATCGATAAGAGCCAGCCCGAGGTGGGCTGCTGCGTACATGGCGCCTATATGGCCGATGAGGAAGACCGCGACCAGCTTTACGACGCCGTCTCGCGCATGCCCGCCAAGTATTGGCAGCTGCGCCCAGCGGGGGTAGATGAGTTCCTCGCGCAGGACGCTACGGACGAGTTGGAGCCATGGCTGGAATGGGACGAGCTCGACGGCGAGGACGGCGAACCGGAACCGGCGCTGAAGACCCCTATTGTGGATGGTGCGTGCATTTTTGCCAACCGCGCCGGCTGGACAACGGGTACGGGCTGCGCGCTGCACCAGTGGGCTGTCGATGCCGGGGAGGAACTCACGGTGGTCAAACCCGAGGTGTGCTGGCAGCTACCGCTGCGCCGCTACGAGGATTATGAAGAGCGCCCGGATGGCCAGGAGATTTTGCGCACCCAGATTGGCGAGTATGACCGCCGCGGTTGGGGCAATGGCGGCGAAGACTTTGATTGGTATTGCTCGGCCGATGCCGCCTGCCACGCCAACCCGCTGCCGATGTGGCAATCCCACGAGGACGAGCTGGTAGCGCTCATGGGCCGAGAGTCCTATGAGATTCTGGCCGCGCACTGCAAGGCACGCGCCGCGGCGGCCGAGCACGGCGTCCAGCTCACGCAGCATCCGGCCAGCGTGAAGGCCGGGAGCCTACAGGCAGAAAACCAGCGGGCGGAGAGCTAGAGCTCGAATTTATAGCCCAGGCCGCGCACCGTAACCAGGTGCTTCGGACGGGAGGGCTGCTCCTCGATCTTGGAGCGCAGGCGCTTGACGTGGACGTCGAGCGTCTTAGTATCGCCGACATAATCGGCACCCCAGATGCGGTCAATGAGCTGGCCACGGGTGAGCACGCGGCCGGCGTTGCGCAGCAGGTACTCCAAGAGGTCGAATTCCTTGAGCGGCATGGATACCGGCTCGTCCGCAACGGTAACGGTGTGGCGTTCCACGTCCATCTTGACGCGGCCGCCCTCGAGGATCTGATCGGCTACTTCTTCCTCTGCCTCGGTATCGGCTCCGGCGCCGGAATCGTGGCCGCGGCGCAGCACCGCGCGGATACGCGCGATGAGCTCGCGGGAGGAATAAGGCTTGGTCACGTAGTCATCGGCACCGAGCTCGAGGCCGACGACCTTGTCGATCTCGGAATCGCGCGCGGTCACCATGATGACCGGCACGGAAGAGGTAGTGCGCAGCTGCTTGCATACCTCGGTGCCAGACATGCCGGGCAGCATGAGGTCTAGAAGGACGATATCGATGTCGTTAGCGGCAAACTTTTCCAGCGCGGTGGGGCCGTCGTGCGCGATGATCGGCTCGAAGCCCTCCTTGCGGAGGAGGAATGCCAGCGGATCTGCCAGCGACTCTTCATCTTCAACGATGAGGATGGTGGTCATTGTGCTTTATCCTTTCGACGTGCTGCAACGCGTGCTACTGCACGCGGGAGCCCAGGCGCCGCCGCGTCGACGGCATCCCTTTTCTCATTATCCTTCATGCCAGCATCCTGCGCTGGCTTTTCTTCCCTGTAGATAGGCAACTCAATGGTGAATGTAGAACCCGTACCGGGCCGGGACCACAGTTTGATGTTGCCGCCATGGTTGGCCACCACGTGTTTAACAATTGCTAATCCTAGGCCAGTGCCTCCGGTCTGCCGCGACCGGGCTTGGTCTACGCGGAAGAAGCGCTCAAAGACGCGCTTTTGATCATCCGGTGCGATACCGATGCCGCGGTCCGTGACGCGGATGAGCACAACCCCGCCGTCCACCACTTTCTGGGAGACCGATACCGGCATCTTCTCCGGCGAATAGTTAATCGCGTTGGAAATGAGGTTAGATAGTGCGGTAACCAGCAGGGACCTATCTCCTTTAACCTGCACGCCGACGGAGGCGCCCCGGTTGAGCTCGATGGAGCGAGCCTCCGCAGCCAGTTGGTTGCGCGAGAGCGCTTCCTCGATGAGGTCATCGACGGCCAACGGTTCCATTTCCGGCAAGGCCTCGGCGCCCTGCAATTTGGACAGGGAAATAAGCTCGCTGACCATATCGGCCATGCGGTTGGCTTCCTTGTAAACCTTATTGCCAAAGTACTCCACGGTTTCCTGGTCACCGGGGTCTTGTAGCAAGGCCTCGGCCAGCAGGGCAATGCCGCCGACGGGGGTCTTGAGCTCGTGGGAGACGTTTGCCACGAAGTCGCGGCGGGCGGATTCCATGCGGACGTTTTCACTCTCATCGGTGCCGTAGATGATGACAAAGCGGCCGTCGTTAAGCGTAAGCGGCTTAATGACCGCCTTGAACTGGGTGACGCGGTGGCCCGTGCGGCGCTTGGGAATGGCCAGGTCGACGGTGCGGGTCTCCTTATCCTCGAAGACCTCTTGCGCGGTCTTCCACACGTCCGGGTTCACGGCGCGATCATGCACCAGGGACATCTCGTGGGCGGCGGGATTGGACATGACGATTTCTTGGCTGCGGTCTAGCACCGCCAGGGCCGTCGGCGAGCCTTGCACGGCCAAATGCAATACCTGACTGACCGTCGTGACCTGGTTGGCCTCGGCATCGGTGGCTTGGCGGTAGCGCGCAATGCGCCCGCGCAGCCAAGAAATCGCTGGCAGCGCCAGCCCGCAGGCCACCACGCCGGCAGCAAAGGAAAGAATCAATTCCACGTGTCTACCCTATCCACCACAAAGTCCCCAGGGAATACTCCCCGGGGACTGTGGCGCAGTTTCTTACTTACCGCCCTGCGCAGCAACGGCGGCGGCACCGGCAGCGGCGGCTTCCGGATCCAGGTAGGTGCCACCTGGGTTTACTACGGAGCCATCCTCGGTGATCTCATACACCAGCGGGATGCCGGTCGGAATATTCAGGCCGGCAATATCATCATCGGAGATATTGTCCAGGTGCTTGACCAATGCGCGCAGGGAGTTGCCGTGTGCGGCGATGAGCACGGTCTCGCCCTTCTTGGCGCGTGGGAGGATTTCCTCCTCGAAGTACGGAACGAAGCGGGCGACGACGTCCTTCAGGCACTCGGTCTGCGGGACCTTTTCCAGGTCTGCGTAGCGCGGGTCATTGGTCTGGGAGTACTCGGAGTCATCGGCCAGCTCCGGCGGGCGCGTGTCATAGGAGCGGCGCCATGCCATGAACTTTTCCTCACCGTATTCTTCCTTGGTCTCGGCCTTGTTCAGCCCTTGGAGGGCGCCGTAGTGGCGCTCGTTGAGACGCCAGTCGCGCACCACTGGAATCCAGTGGCGGTCGGCGGCGTTGAGAGCGATGTTCGCGGTGCGGATAGCACGGCGAAGAAGAGAGGTATAGAGGACATCGGGCAGAACGCCTTCCTGCGCGAGCAGCTCACCGCCGCGCTTGGCTTCCGCCTCGCCCTTTTCGGTCAGATCTACATCGACCCAGCCAGTGAACTGGTTGGACTCGTTCCACTTGGATTGGCCATGGCGAAGAAGAATCAGCTTTCCGTTAGTCATGCCTCCAGCATGCCACGAAATTATTACCGGCGTCAGGGTTTAATCCCCAATCGCTCGCCGTTGATGGCAATCCGGGACCTCAATGCGGCTGGCCTCGTCATAGATTTCTGCGAGCGCGGCGGCGGAGCTGGCCCAGCTAAAGCGCGCGGCGTGGGCCACGGCGGCTTCGCCCATGGCGATGCGCATGGGGTCGTCGTCAAGCAGGCGGGCCAAAGCATCGGCCCAGTCGGACGGGTCGTGCGAGTGCACCAGCAGGCCGGTCTCCCCTTCGGCCACGGCGATGGGCAGCCCGCCGACGGCCGCGGCTACCACCGGCGTGCCCGAGGCCTGGGCCTCCAGCGACACCAGGCCGAAGGACTCGTTATAGCTAGGCACCGCCACAATATCGGCCGCGCGGTAGACCCCCACCAGCTCCTCTGGCGGGCGGGCGCCCAAAAAACGCACGCGCTTATCGACGCCCAACTCACGCGCCAACTCCCTATAGGCCTCCGGCGCCGTATTGGCCCCCGACGGGCCACCACAGATGACCACGCGCAGGTTGCGCGTCGGTTCGCGGCGGAAGAGCTCGGCCGTGGCACGAATGAGGACCTCTGGGCCCTTGAATTTTTGCAGGCGCCCCACAAAGGCCACCACCTTGGTGTGCAGTGGAATGCCCAGCTCGCGGCGGGAGCGCTCCGTATTGCGGTCCGTACCTGGGGTAAAAAGCTCGACATCGGCGCCGGGCGAGACCACGCGAATGATGTCGCAATCGGCGTCGTAGTGCTCGGCTAAGTCGCGGGCCTCTTGCTCGGTATTGACCACGAGCAGGTCCGCGTTATCCACTAATTGCTGCTCGCAGATGCGGCGGGCCTCGGACTCCAAGGTGTCATCCGCGGTCCGAGAGGCGTTTTTCACCGCGGCGAGGGTATGGGCCGTGTGGATGAGCGGGATGCCCCAGAGATCCCGCAGTAGCCAGCCCACCTGACCAGAGAGCCAATAGTGGGAGTGAATAAGGTCATATTTCTTGCCCTGCCACTTGGCAAATTGCACCATGCCGCCCGCGAAAGCGGCCAGCTGGGTGGGCAGGTCCTCCTTGTCTAGGCCCTCGTATGGGCCAGCGACAATATTGATAACGCGCAGGCCAGGCTCGACCTCAATGATTTCACCCTGGCTAGGCCGGGTGGCGCGCGTATAGACGTCTACCTCGATTCCCCGGCGGGCCAGTTGGCGCGCACTATTGAGGACGTAGACGTTCATGCCGCCGGCATCCCCCGAGCCGGGCTGTTCAATCGGCGAGGTATGCATAGAGATCATGGCGATGCGCATGGCGCTCAATTCTACCGGCGCTATACTGGCCCCTGCCAGAAACCTACGCCACCGAAAGGTAAAGTTTTGTCCGCATACGAATCACAGGCTTGGCGCCAGTACTACCCGGAATGGACACCGCACCACCTCGAGTATGGCGAGACCACGCTGCTGGACATTTACGACAATAATCTTGAGGTCAACGGCGATAAGCCGGCCACCTACTTCTTCGGACGCACCCAAACGTATGCGGAGCTGGACCGGCAGGTTCGCGCTGCCGCCGCTGGCTTGAAGGCCTTCGGTGTGCGCCCCGGTGACCGCGTAGCCATCGTGGCACCAAACTCGCCGCAGTACATCGCGGCGTTCTACGCCATCTTGAAGCTGGGCGCCCAGGTGGTGCTGCACAACCCGCTCTACACCGCCCACGAGCTAGAAGGGCTCTTCCAGGATCACGGCGCGCGCATCGCCATTGCCTGGGATAAGGCAGCCCCGACCTTGGAGAAGCTGCGCGCGACCACCAACCTGGAAACGGTCGTGTCCATCAACATGATCAACGCCATGCCTACCTTACAGCGCGCCGCCCTGCGCCTGCCCATCCCACCGCTGAAGTCCAAGCGCGAGCAGCTATCGTCCCCGGCGCCCAATACCGTGCCGTGGGAGACCCTGGTGGGCAACGCCATCGGCGGCGACGGCAGCGATATCACCACGCCGGAGGACGTGGATAAGGACACCATCGCGCTGATTATGTACACCTCTGGCACCACCGGCGCCCCGAAGGGCGCCATGCTCTCGCACGGCAACCTCTTTGCCAACCTCCTCCAGGGCAAGGCGTGGGTTCCTGGCCTGGGCGATAAGCCGGAGCGCATGCTCGCCGCCCTCCCCTTCTTCCACGCTTATGGCCTGACCATGAACGTAACCTTGGCGCAGTTCATCGGCGGCGAGCTAGTTATCCTGCCCAAGCCAGATATGTCGCTCATCATGCAGTTGATGAAGAAGCACACGCCGACCTGGGTACCGGGCGTGCCGACGCTCTACGAGCGCATCGTGAAGGCCGCCGAGGATCAGGAAATCCCCATCAAGGGTGTGCGCGCAGCCTTCTCCGGCGCATCTACCCTGCCTTCGGACACGGTTAACAAGTGGGAGAACTACACCGGCGGCCTCTTGGTAGAGGGCTATGGCCTCACCGAGTGCTCGCCGATTATCGTGGGCAACCCCATGAGCACCGACCGCCGCCCAGGCTACGTGGGCATTCCGTTCCCGGATACCCAGGTGCGCATTGCCAACCCGGATAACCTGGACGAGACCCAGCCGGACGGCGTCGAAGGCGAGGTGCTGGCCCGCGGTCCGCAGATCTTCAAGGGCTACCTCAACAATGAAGAGGCCACCGAGGCCGCCTTCCACGGCGAGTGGTTCCGCACCGGTGACATGGGCGTCATGGAAGAAGACGGCTTCATCCGCCTGGTCAGCCGCATCAAGGAAATCATCATCACCGGCGGCTTCAACGTGTATCCGGGCGAGGTGGAAGAAATCCTGCGCGAGCACCCGAGCATCGATGACGTCGCCGTGGTCGGCCGCCCGCGCGAGGACGGCTCCGAGGACGTCGTGGCCTGCCTCGACCTCGCCGATGGCGCCGCCTTGGATCCGGAGGGACTCAAGGACTACTGCCGCGAGCGCCTGACCCGCTACAAGGTCCCGCGCACCTTCTACCATTTTGAGGAGCTGGCCAAGGACCAGATGGGCAAAATCCGCCGCCGCGAGGTCCAGGCAGACCTCATCCGCCGCCTCGAGGCCGAACAGAATTAACATGTTCCGCCTCATCGATAGCCCCCTCGGACCCCTGCGCTTGCAGGCGAGCCCGCGGGGGCTTTCCCGCATCGAATTCACCGCGGCCAGCACTCCACAGGAAGCGGTGGGCGGTGTGGAAGAAGGGGGCGTCGAAAAGCGCAGCGCGGACGTGCTCGACGCCGCCCAGGCACAGCTCGCGGAGTATTTCGCCGGACAGCGCCGCGCCTTCGAGCTGCCCCTCGACCCGCCTGCGACGACCGACTTTCGCGCCGCGGTGCATGCGCAACTGGCCGAGATTGGCTACGGGGAGACGGTCACCTACCGCGACGTCGCCAAGCTGCTGGGCCGGCCCGGCGCGACGCGGGCCGTAGGCAGTGCGTGCGGCGCCAATCCCCTGCTCATCGTGCGGCCATGCCACCGTGTGCTGCGCAGCGATGGCGGGCTCGGCGGCTATGCGGGCGGTCTGGAAGCCAAACGTTTTTTGCTGACACTGGAAGAAAACTAGAGGGATTCCTCATGTTTGGGATATGCTATCCCCTCAGAAATAGTTTTTGTAGCCAAACGAAAGGTTTTCCGCGTGTCAGCTTCCACCTCCCGAGCCTGGCTCGAGCACTACAGCGATTGGACCCCACACACGCTGGACTACGGCGATAAAACCATCGTCGACTACTACCGCAATAACCTACGGGTCAATGCCAATAAATCCGCCACCTACTTCTTCGGAAAGACACAGACCTACGCGGAACTCGATACCCAAGTGCGCGCCGCTGCGGCCGGACTCAAGGCTTTTGGCATTCGCCCCGGCGACAAGGTGGCCATCGTCCTGCCTAACTGCCCCCAGCACGTCGCGGCCTTCTACGCGGTGCAATTGCTTGGCGCCACCGTGGTCGAGCACAACCCGCTCTATACCGCCCCGGAGCTGGAAGGGCTGCTCAATGACCACGGCGCGCGCGTGGTCATCTCCTGGGATAAAACCGCCTCCACACTGGAAAAGCTACGCTCGACCACCCCGCTGGAGACCATCGTCTCCGTCAATATGGTCGATGCCATGCCACCACTCAAGCGCCTCGCACTGCGCCTGCCCATCCCGCCGTTGGCCGCCAAGCGCGAGCAGCTCACCAGCCCCGCACCCAATACCGTGGAATGGTCCACCCTCATCGGCGCGGCCATTGGCGGCGATGGCTCGGACCTCGATATCCCTGAGATCTCCCAGGACGATATCGCGCTCATCCTCTATACCTCCGGCACCACCGGAAAGCCCAAGGGCGCCCTGCTCTCACACGGCAACCTCATTGCCAATGCCATTCAGGGCAAGGCCTGGGTGCCACAGATGGGCAAGCAACAAGAGCGCTTCCTCGCAGCACTGCCCATCTTCCACGCCTATGGCATGACCACGCTGTGCATCTTCAGCATCTACCTTGGCGCCGAGCTCATCCTGGTCCCCTCCCCGCAGATGCCGTTGATTATGGACATCGTAAAGAAGCGCACGCCTACTTGGCTGCCGGGCGTGCCGACGCTGTATCAGAAGATCATGGACGCGGCGGAAGAAAAGGACGTCGACTTAAGCGGCATCCGCAATGCTTTCTCCGGCGCCGCCACGCTGCCCGTAGAAATTGTGGAGCGCTGGGAGACCATGACCGGCGGCCGGCTCGTGGAAGGCTTCGGCATGACGGAAACCTCCCCGGTCCTTACCGCCAACCCCATGAATGGCAAGCACCGCCCCGGCTATGTGGGCGTGCCTTTCCCGGATACGGAGGTGCGCATTGCCAACCCTGAGAATCTGGATGAAACCCAACCCGATGGCCAACCGGGCGAAATGCTCGCGCGCGGCCCGCAGATTTTCCAGGGTTATTTTGGCAATGCCGCCGCCACCGAAAAGACCTTCCACAATGGCTGGTTCCGTACCGGCGATATGGCGCTCATGGAACCGGATGGCTATATCAAGCTGGTCAGCCGCATCAAGGAAATCATCATCACCGGCGGCTTCAACGTCTACCCCGCCGAGGTGGAAGAGGCGATTGCCCAGCATCCCGACGTCGTGGATGTCGCCGCCGTGGGCCGCCCGCGCCAGGATGGCTCGGAGGACGTCGTTGGCTGCGTCACCCTGCGCGATGGCGCCGTGCTCGATCCCGAGGGCTTGAAGGAATTCTGCCGCGAGCGCCTCACCCGCTATAAGGTGCCGCGCACCTTCTATCACTTCGAAGATCTGGCGCGCGACCACCTGGGCAAAATCCGCCGCCACCAGGTGCGCAAGGACCTACTCGAGCTGCTGGAGGCAAAGGCCTAAACTTAGCGGCTATGGCAGATATTCATTATGGCGCTACCTTGACGGATTTCCTCGCGTCCGCCGTCGCGAGGTTTCCCCAGCACCCCGCCACCTACTTCGCTGGCCACACGCTCACCTATGGCGAGCTCGACGCCCAGGTGGCGGCCGCGGCCGGTGCCCTGCGTGAGATGGGCGTGCGCCCCGGCGACCGCGTGGCGCTCCTGCTGCCCAATTGCCCGCAGCACGTAGTGGCATTCTTCGCCATCCTGCGCCTGGGCGCAGTGGTGGTGGAGCACAATCCGCGCTATACCGCGCACGAGCTCACCCCGCTGCTCGCCCACCATGGCGCCCGTGTGGCGATTGCCTGGGAGGACATCGCCCCCACCGTGTCCGCGCAGGTAGAGACCACCATTACCGTTTCCCTCAGCGAGCCGCTTCCCCTCAGCGGCGCCCCGGCGGAGCCGCACCCCGCCGCGCTTTCCGACGCCGCCCTTATCCTCTACACCTCCGGCACCACCGCTCGCCCCAAGGGCGTGGTCTTAACCCACGGCAACCTCGCGGCCAACTGCCTGCAGCTGGAAACCCAGGCCCCGTTGCGCCCCGGACACGAGCGCTTTCTGGCCGCGCTGCCCATGTTCCATGCCTATGGCCTGACGATGAGCGTGCTCCTCGCGGTGCGCTGTGCGGCCGAGATCATCCTGCTGCCTGCCCCACACACCGACGCGGTGACCAAGGCGCTTGCCGCCCGCCGTCCCACCTGGATGCCGGGCGTGCCCACCATCTACGAGCGCGCCATGGCGTCCACACCCGCGGCCGCAGACACAGCCGCGTCCGACGCGCCCACGGATCTCGGCAGGGTGCACTATTCCATCTCGGGCGCGGCCTCGCTCCCCTCGCGCATCATCGAGCCATGGGAGGCGCGCACCGGCGGCATGCTGGTGGAAGGATACGGGCTTACGGAAACCTCTCCCGTGCTGACTATCAACCCCCTCGATGACTCTCGGCGCGCCGGCACCATCGGCCTGCCACTGCCGGATACGCAGCTGCGCATCGGCGATCCTCACGATCTCAGCCGCACCCAGCCGGATGGCGAGGCCGGCGAGATCCTCGCCCGCGGCCCGCAGGTCTTTAGCGGCTACCTTGCCGACGCCCCCGCCACCGCCGCCGCCTTCCATGACGGCTGGTTCCGCACCGGGGACATGGGCGTGCGCGAGCCCGACGGCCATATCCGGTTGGTGGGCCGCATCAAGGAAATCATCATCACCGGTGGCTTCAATGTCTACCCCGGCGAGGTCGAGGAGGCTTTAACCTCCCATCCCGACATCGCCCAGGCCGCGGTCGTGGGCGTCCCTCGCTCCGATGGTTCGGAGGACGTCGCCGCCTGCGTGGTGCTTGCCCCCGGCGCGCAGCTCGACGAATCCGCCTTGCGCGACCATTGCCGCGGGTTGGTGGCGCGCTATAAGGTCCCGCAGCGCTTCTTTGCCATGGAGGCGCTCGCCAGCGATCAGCTGGGCAAGCTGCGCCGCCGCGATGTCCAGCGCGATCTCCTCGCGCTGCTCAACCAGGGCTAGCCTTCTTCCCGCTCTCCCCGGCGCACCGCCTGCTCGTAGATGCGCTCGGAACGCTCCTCAAGGTCGTGCTGGGCGCGGGCTTGGGACTTAGCGGCGGCGTCGGAACGCGGCGGGGCCTGGATATGCCGCGCGGCGCGCAGGCCCAATTGCAGTTCCTTGGCGCGCAGGATCTCCGCATCGAGCTTGATACCCAGAATGAGCATCGTATTAGATAGCCACACGGCCATGAATACGGCCATAATGAGGCTGAAGGCGCCATAGACGCTGGCTCCGGCAAAGCGCTGGGTATACAGCGCAAATGCTCCCCACACCACAACATTGGTGCTCAGCGCCACGACGGAGCCTAGGGTTATCCACCGAAAGCGCGCCGGCCGCACGTTCGGGGAAAAGTGATACAAGATAGCGATCAAGCTCAGCACGATCACCACGGTGAGCGGGAAGCGCAACCAATTCCACACTGGCATGAAGATCCCACCCAAAAAGTCCGCAGTGCCCTGCATCTCCAGCTTGCCCGCGAGCGGATTGATAACGCCGCTCACGATGGTATCGCGCAGCAGGTTAGCAAAGAGGACAATGACCGCACCGATGACGAGAACAATGGTCAGCCCCCACATCAATGCCCAGGTGCGGATGATTCCACGGCCCTCTACTCGCCCATAGACGGTATTGGCCGTGCGCGAGAAGGCGCGCACATAGGCCGAGGCCGCAAAGAGCGAAACTAGCACGGATACCACCAGCGCGAAGGTGCCTTGCGCCGTGGAACCAATGATGGAGCCAACCAGTTTTTCGGCCTGCTCCGTCATGGAACTGGGCACGTAGTCCGCAATGAAGTGCGAGGTTAATTCGTGTACCTCGGCACGCCGCGAGGAGAAAATGAGCGTGGCTATCGAATAGGCCGCGAGCACCGTAGGGGCAAAGGCCATAAGCGTGAAGTACGTCATCGTGGCGGCGCGATCCATCAAGGCATCGTGGAAGAAGTCCGCCCACACGCGGCGGAGCACCAGCCCCCAGCTTTCCTTGCGCAGGCGGTTGCCGCGGGCCAACGGATCTACATTTTCGGTGTGGCCTTCAATCTTGACCACGGTGGGCGCAGTGCTCGGCACGATTTTATCCGCGCCCTCATAGACGGATTTGCCCACCGGAGTAGCCGCAGCGCTCGGCGGTTCGCCGGAAGACGAATTGCCAGGGGTGCGTGCGGCGCCAGGAACCTCGGCGGAATCGTCCAGTGTGCTCATATTATCCCAGCGTATGCGGTAGAGAATCTTTTTCAGGAAGTGACACTCAGCTGTGATTACACTGGAGAGACATGACTGAACAGAATGATAAAAAGCTCAACGTGAAGTCCTTCGAACTCGACCACCGCCTAGTCAGCGCGCCATATATCCGCGTGGCCGACCGCACGGATTTGGGCGGCGGCGTCGAAATCATCAAGTATGACCTGCGTTTCTGCCAGCCTAACCAGGACCACCTGGATACCAAGGCGCTGCACTCGGTGGAGCACATGATGGCAAACTTCATGCGCAACTACACCGATAAGCTCATCGGCTTCGCCCCGATGGGCTGCCGCACCGGCTTCTACGCCATCACCAACGGCATGGAGCAGGACGAGCTGCTGCGCGCGGTGGAAGGCGCGCTCAACGATATTCTTAACGCTACCGAGGTACCGGCCGCCAATGAAGAGCAGTGCGGTTGGGGTGCGCACCACAGTTTGGAGGGCGCGCAGGAGGCAGCCCGCGCATTCTTGGGCGCTAAGGATGAGTGGCTCCAGGTCATGGCCGCCTAAGCCAGTCGCCGGCACGGTAGGTGCCGAACTGAAAAAGCAGCCACGATAGACCCGAAAACCGCGTGGTTAAGGGCGCTATCGTGGCTGCTTTGTAGGTTTTATGCCCTAGAGCCCGGAGTGAAAGCGCAGTCGCGCGCTACTCGTCGAGGGCGAGGCCGATCCACACGGGTTCGGGCACGAGCTCTACGCCGAAGGTCTCATGGACGCCGTCGCGGATGGTGCGGGCGAGGTCCACGATATCGGCGGCCGTGGCCTCGCCGCGGTTGGTCAGCGCCAGCGTGTGCTTCGTCGAGAGCGTGGCCCGGCCGGAGCCCGGGTAGCCCTTGGCAAACCCGGCGCGGTCAATGAGCCAGGCGGCGGAGAGCTTTTCCCGGCCGGTCTCTGCAGAGGGGTGGCGGGGCATGGAGTCTGCGGTGGCGTCGCCAAGCGAGGCACGGACCTTGGCCTGGACGGCGTCGGCAAGAGCGGAGTCCACCACCGGGTTGGTAAAGAAAGAGCCAGCGGACCAGGTGTCATGGTCGGTGGGGTCGAGCACCATGCCCTTGCCACGGCGCAGCTTGAGGACCTGCTCGCGGACCTCGGCCACGGGGCGGCGCTCGCCCGGATTCTGGGTGAGCTGGCCAAAGCGCAGCGGGCGGGAAAGGCCCTCGGTATCGAGCTGGAGCTCCACCTCAAGGACCACGGCGCGGCCGGTGAATTTCAGGTTGGAATAGCGATACGCTAGCTCCAGGTCGGAGGCGGGAACCCATTCATCGGTATCGGTGCGGCGGTTATAGAGGCGCACGCGGGTAAGGACCTCAGAGATCTCCGCGCCATAGGCACCCACATTCTGCACGGGGACCGCGCCCACGGTGCCGGGAATGCCGGAGAGGCACTCTATGCCGCCCAGGCCGAGCTGCACGGAGCGGGCTACCACGTCATCCCAGACGGCGCCCGCCTGTGCGCGCACCACTCCGGTCTCGGTGTCCATAGAGACCTCATCGAAGTCGAGGATAACCGCGACGAGATCCACTGCGCCATCGGCCACCAAAAGGTTAGAGCCGCCGCCCACGACAATGAATTTCACTTCGGCGTGATCAAGGGCACGCACCACGGCGACGGCGGCCTCCGGCTGCGAACAGCGCAGTGCGGCCTGCGGTTTTCCGCCTACACGCAGCGTAGTCAGGTCCGCGAAGGTGGCGGCGGGGTCCAGTTCTACCCCGTCGATCTCTGTGAGCTGTTGCGTCAAAGATTTATCAAGCACGCCTACCAAGGTAGTCTGTTAGGCATGTCAACCCGTAGTGAAAACACCGTAACCATCAATCAGCCCATCGAAAAGGTTCACAAGGCGCTGCTCACCAAGGAATACTGGGAGTACATCGTGGCCAACCTCTCCCCCGAGGCGGGCCAGGTGCACGACTTCAGCGATAACGTAGCCACCCTCTTCGAGGTTCTGCCGACCACCCTGCTGCCAGAGGCAGTGCGCGCCATGGTCTCCCAGGACCTGAAGGTCAAGCGCGTGGTTACCGTGGGCGAGCTCAACGGTGAGGCTGCTGACGTTAACTACACCGCGGATGTCAAGGGCACCCCGGTAGACTTCAAGGGCGATATCTCCCTGGCCGGCGAGGGCGAGATGACCAAGCTGTCCTACGTCAACGAGATTTCCGTCAATATCCCGATGATGGGCGCCGCCATCGAGCCGAAGGTGGGCGAGTCCCTGGGCGAGCTCTTCGATAACGAGGGCAAGCTGACCGAACAGTGGATCTCTGAGAACGCCTAAGTTCTACAGAACCGAAATTTATGGCCGACCACGCACATAATCTGCGCGCTAGCGCAGCTGCGGGTCGGCCTTTTGGCGTTATTACCCGCGGCACCACCAACCACAACCGGCTGCGGCGCTGCGATAGGTGGATGCACGCGCACCCGGAGATTTCCGCGCTGCTTAGGCACGTGGATACGCCGCTGGCGCTGGATGTGGGCTACGGGGCCTCGCATGCGACCACTGTGGAGTGGGCAGGGTGGCTGCGCCGGGCGAATCCGCGGGTAGACGTGCGCGGGCTGGAGATCCACCCGGACCGGGTGCTGCCGCCGCGCGATGGCGTGCGCTTTGAGCTGGGCGGTTTTGAGCTGGCCGGCTACCGTCCGCAGCTGGTGCGCGCGTTTAATGTGCTGCGCCAGTACGATGTGGACCAGGTGGAAGAGGCCTGGCAGACGGTGTGCTCCCGTCTTGCCCCGGGAGGCTTCTTTGTGGAGGGCACCTGCGATGAGCTCGGCCGGCGCGCGGCCTGGTTGCTGCTGGATGCCCACGGTCCGCGGACGCTCACCCTGGCGTGGGACCCGTTCGACGTGGCGCGCCCCTCCGATATTGCCGAGCGCCTGCCCAAAATCCTCATCCACCGCAATGTGCCCGGCGAGCCCATCCACGAGCTGCTTCAGGCCGCCGACGAGGCTTGGGACCGCGCGGCCGGCTGGGCGCCTTACGGTCCGCGCGTGCGCTGGCGTAGGGCACGCGCCATGCTTGCCGACGCCCCCTTTAACATCCACCCCGTCCGCCGGCGCCTGCGCGATAATGTGCTCACCGTGGACTGGGAATCGGTGGCGCCGCAAGCTTAAAAATGTGCTGCTAACTTCGCCGTAGACTTTGCCCCGCGCCGTCTCATGCGCCACACTGGTACGCATGGCTTCGAAGAAATCGGCGGGTTCACTCGCCTGGAAAATCATCATTGGCATCCTCGTAGCACTTCTCGTGCTCATTCTGCTGGCTGAGTTTGGCCTGCGCTGGTTCATCGGCAACCAGATGACCTCGCAGTTCAACGAGGCCGCTGAGCAAGAGGGCATCCAGGTCAAAGAAGACCCCTCCGTCAGCTTCGGCGGCAGCCCGCTCCTGCTGGGGTTGTTTAAGGGCTCCATTTCCCAGATGGATATGACCACGCCGTCCACCCTGCAAATCGACGGCACCGAGATCAAGGGCCAGCCTGCCTCCGAGATCCACGTGGAAGATATGAGCACGGACCAGGACAATCCGGTGGCCGGCAAGCTGCGCGCTTCTACCACCGTGCCGGATGACTACCTGCTGGCCTCCTTCCAGAAGGGCATTTCCGAGCAAGCCGGCAGCGACAAGGTGGGCAATATGGTGGTCACGGAGATTACCGCCAATGAGCAGGACCATGTGCTGGACGTGAAGTTCGCCGGGGGCCTAGCCAACCTCTCGCTGGAGCCCACTGCCCACGATGGAAAGCTCGATATCCGCGCCACCGAGGCCTCTATCTTCGGCCTCGAGCTGCCGGATCAGGCCACCGAAGCCATCTCCTCCGCGCTGCAAAACGGCATGTCGGATCAGTTCGTGGGCTCGGACATGAACGTCGATTCCGTGGAGGTGCTCGATGGCGAACTCAAGCTCACCATCACCGGCACTGATGTTCCGATGAACGACATGGATAAGCTGGCCGGCGGCGAGGGCACCACCGGCAATGGTGGGGCCAACAATGGCGCGCCGCAGCAGGACGCGCCGAAGGAAGCCGCCTAAACCAAAGCTGCGGGAAATTCGAGGACCGGAAGAGTGGCAGCCGCCAACTCCGGTCCTTTTTTCATGCCTTCTTCACCGACACCGGATTCCGCGCGGTCCGCGGCTGCGGCCGCGGAGCTGCGCACAATGAGGCGCTGGTAGCCGGCTTGGTGGGCGGCGTTGAGGGTGGCGTCGGCAAGCGGGGCGTCTGGGACGATGAGGCCCAAGCGGGCCGGATCCGGGCAGGCCTCGCGGATGGCGATGAGCTCGGAGAGCACGGCATTGGCATCCGTCACGGTCTCATCGAGGCTGACCCACACCTCGCTGGCGCCGGATTGGATGGCCAAGCGCGCCTCAGAGGCCTTGATAAGCGTGTGGTGGCGGCCGGTGGGATAGCCGGCGACGGAGATGATATCGGCCGCGCCGGCCCCCGCGGCGAGGGAAACATGGTGCGGAGAGACCACGACGGTGTTATCGGCGGCGCGGTCCTTGACCGTCGCGGCCGAGGCAGCAAGCAGGTTAAGCATTAGTAGCTGTAATCGCCGTTGATGATGGCCTTGAGCTGCGGGCGAACATCAAACCAGTACACGCCGGTAATGACCGTGCCGATCCACGACAAGAAAAGCATGCCAGTGGCCATCGCTACCGCCGAGCCCGCCAGCAGGCCAACCCACACCCACTTGCCCTGACGGTCGCCGGCGCGGAAGGCGTCCTCGCGCGTGATAGCGGCGAGCACCGCACCGACGATGGCGGTCAGGGTGAGGATTTGGAAGATGTAGCTGTCTAGATTCAGGGCAAGTTCATAAAGGAAATACATGCAGATTAATTCTGTGGGTCGTCGGTATCGATTACTTCACCATCGATAATATTATCGCCCTGCGAAGGAGCCGAATTCTGGCCGGGGCGCGGCGCATTCTTCTTCTCCGCGCGGCGGGCCTGGGCGGAATTATAGGCGTCCATGACGCCCCCACGGGTCTCCTTATAGGCGGTAGTGAACTTGCCCTTGGCGTCAGCGAAAGACGCGGACTCGCGGGTGCCGTCCGCGGCCTTCTTCAAGGAAGCACCAAATTCCTTCGCGGTGGCGGTGGCCTTGTCCACCAGGCCATCCTTGCCGGTGGCGCCGTAGGGGCTTTGTGCCTGCGCGCCATGAGCGTGCTGGGTGCGCTCTTCTTGCAGGCGGCCACCAAAGTCCTTGGCTACCTCAAAAGCAGCGCTGCCGGCATCTTTCAGGGAATCGAAAATCTCCTTATTATCGCTCATTGCTCATCACTCCTTTTGTTTAAGCACCAAAGATAAGGTGATTGATCGCGAATATCACCAATCCTGCCAGGGAACCGACGATAGTGCCGTTCAAACGAATAAATTGCAGGTCTTTGCCCACCATGAGCTCGATATTGTGGGAGGCTTCCTCCGCATCCCAGCGCTTGATGGTCTCCGGGATAATAGCGATAATTTCCGGCGCGAATTTCTCCACGGCGTAGCGCGCGGCCTTATCCACGAGGGCATTGGCTTGGGCCAGGAATTCGGAGTCCTCGAGCAGACGGTGCGCCAGCTCCTTCACCTTCGCCGTAATCTTCTGGCGCAGGAAAGACTCCGGGTCATTGAGCTGGTCAATGAGCGTGGTGGATACCGTGCGCCACATGGCCGCCGGCGCCTGCTGGGCTTGGTCAGAGGCGAGCATCTCTTGCTTGATGCCCTCGATGCGCCCGCGCATGTCCTCATCCCACTGCAGATCTGAGGCCAGCTTAGACAGGTTGCGACGAATGGCCAGGCGAGCCTCGTGGTTGCCATTGCGGCGCACCTCATCGGCGAATTCCACGAGCTCGGTATAGACCTTCTCCCCCACCATCTCGCGGGCAAAGCGCGGCGCCCACCCTGGCATGCGCTCGTCGATTGCGGTGACCACGGTGGGCTCCATGCTCAGAATCTTGCCGTGCGCCCACTCAATGAGGTCGTCCTCCAGCGGACGAGCCTTGCCGTCAGCAATATAGCCCTCCAGCAACCTACCCAGCGGCGGGCCCCACTCAGGCTCGGCCAGGCGGTCCATGACTTGGGTGCGGATGAATTGCTCTGCCTCAGCTGGGTCGAGATCTTCCACCACGCTGGCGGCACGCTCGCCAATCCACGCGGAGACCTCCTCCGCCTTGCCGGGCTCCACACCCTGGCGCGCCAGCCATAGCGGCAGCTCCGCCTCCCGGACCTTGGCGCTAAGCGCATCCGCGGTCAGGAAGTTCTCCTCCACAAAGTCCTTCAAGGCATCGCCCACGCGGTCCTTATTATTCGGAATCAACGCCGTATGCGGGATGGGCAGCCCCAACGGCCGGCGAAATAGCGCGGTCACCGCAAACCAATCCGCCAGGCCACCCACCATGCCGGCCTCCGCCGCGGCACGCACGTAGCCCACCCATACCGGAGCCCCGCTTTCCGACGCCTGCCACCACGAACACCCCAAAAAGATCACCGCCGCACCAATCAGGAACGACAGCGCAATCGCCTTCCACCGGCGCAGGTCCGCACGCCGAGCCTCCTGATTACCAGCCTGCGGCACAGGAGTAGCACCCGACGATGCCGATGCCGTAGCCATCTCGAGGCCTTCCTCCGCGCGGTGCGTCATAAGTTCTCCTTGAGGTTGTGAAGGTGTATTCGGGCTTCGACCATTAAGACTAGTGCGTACTTAAAAGCACTCGACCTCTGCCTTCAGCAATTAAGCTTATGAACGCCAAAGAATCTGAACTGAAGGGCACCAGATTTTGTTCTGTTAGAGAAGATAAATACCCACTAGCACAAACACTAACTTCGTTAATCTAAGCAGGCGGTCTTAATGGGGTTGAGCAGGTCGCTTCCGAGGCTAAGGATAAGCTCTTCGATGCTGCCGAGGGTATGAAGGATAAGGCCAACAAGGTTATCGGCGGCCTGAAGGACGACTAATCCTCGGCCCCCTCATCTCTGTCTCTGCACATCGCTGCGCTGACACTCTGCTGGCGCAGCGAATTTATTGATCAAGAGTACGTGCGCATCACGAAACGCAGTGACGTGTCCGAGCAGCAGAAGGCTATCCCTTCGAAAGCGATTGTTGGATAGAGCCCAACCGTAGTGTCATAACCACATCCCCAATTCCAACTTTCCCGGAAGCAGCGTCAGAGGCTTTTAATGCCCAGAAGTACGCAAAGTAAAAATCCGCCCAGGTTCACCCAGAGACACGCATTATCATGTCGATTTGCCCCTTGCTTTCATCTTCTCTAGGGAAACCAGCAGCTAAAACCATAAATCAGAACATATGCTTTAGCATATGTTCTGATTTATGGCGGGCTCGGCGAGTGCGCTGATTTACCCTCACATTGCGTTGTTTACACGTTTTCAATGCTCATTATAAAAAAGGGTTCAAACGGAATTCGTGTAGGCGCAATCAAGGGCTATAAAATATCGCATTCCTTGCATCCAAACCTGTACATCCAGAGAATTGCCTTGGATTGGCGGTAACAGGTACTAGATATGCGTTCGTAAAATTAGCGCGCGTTAACGTCGCTCCACGAAGGTCTGACTCGCTAAGAATTGCGTTCGTAAAATCTGCGTCGGTGAAATCTGCCGATTTCAAGTTAGCCCATGCCACCATGGAGCCGCGGAACGAGCATCCTTTGCATATGCTTCCTTCGAGATTGATATCCGTCAGGTCATAGTTGGACATATCTTTTCCGGAAATGTCTTTACCAGCGAGTCCCGTGACCCACGTTTGGGGCATTGCTCTATACATCTTTTACGTGGTCCGATCTGTTTCGATTGTGGAACTGGCCTATGGCCAACAATATAAATGCGTTTAAAAATACGTTTACTAGAGACAACAAATCGATGTAACCATGACCTAACCCTAGAAATCCTGATAGACCTAGGACAAACGCTAGACAGGTGCTTAAAGAGGCTGCAATAAAAACCCATTTAGCGGTGGTTGTTCTGTACCTGTATAACGCGCACCAAATAATTAGGGTGATTCCAATTAAAACAAGAACTTTGCTATTTTCCATGTCTACTCACAGTGAAAAGCGAAACTGTATTTCTTGTCTCTAGCATCGAGTTGCATACGGGGGTGCTGTTGCAAAGTTGGGTGGAGAACCGCGAACACTCCTTTCTTCGTCGCCTGGCCAGCATTATGGCCCAGCCTGCTTAGATATTCTGGAAGATGTTGTTGAGGTATTTCACCTGCCGGTGTTCCACTGTTGGCGGGCAGATTCCCTCTGACTTCAACTCGGCGATTGCCCTGGCTAGGGAGGGTGCTTTATCGGTGTTGATCACTCTGGGATACCCGGCTGATGCATTGGATCTGAGGGCCTTGGCCAGGAAACGCTTCGCTGCGGCCACGTTCCGCTTCGGAGAGAGGTAAAAGTCCAGGGTCTGGCCACCGGCGGTGATCGCCCGATAGAGGTAGCACCACCTGCCGCCGACCCGGATATAGGTCTCATCCACCCGCCAGGAACTGGCCTGCCAGTAAGGTACCTGTCGGTACCACCGTGTTTGCTTGTCCAGCTCAGGGGCGTATTTCTGGACCCAGCGGTAGATCGTGGTGTGATCGACCGGCACGCCCCGCTGAAGTCATCATTTCCTCCAGATCGCGGTAGCTCACCCCGTAGCGGCAGTACCACCGCACTGCCCACAAAATGATGTCACGAGGGGAAATGACGACCGGAGAAGATACCCATGGCTGTGATTATTTCACGTCGCTCTTCCTACTGCTCCAACTTTGCAACAGCACCCACTGATCCGCCTTCGTTCAACTACGAACGCGGGGAGCACCTCTCGATCGCAATCTGGGGGCGTTGAAGCAACGGTAAGGAGGGAGGCGTCGGCAAGCGCAGCTTAAAGCAACGCTATGTTGGCGCCTTCTTGGGCCTTTGGCTCAAGATATGCAACAACCCCCGCTTCCCTGCATGGCGTGCATGCTGTGAGGAGCGGGGGTTGTTGGTGCTTGGCTTAAAAGCGAATACTAGTTAACGCGGCCGGTTTCCTTGCGGTACTTGCGGTAGTAGCGGCGGCCGTAGTGGACGGTGCCTACTGCGGCGATGGCCACAATGACTAGGGCGATGATGCCGATGATCATGGTCAGGGTGTAGTCACCCTCGCCTGCGGTGCCCAGCGGGGTGTCCCACACGCCAAGGCCCCAAATGATGATGCCGGCAGCCGGGAGGCAAGACAGGATCAGACCCATGCCCACCCAGGTGGAGGTGCGAAGCAGGGAAGAGTGAGGAGCACCGAAGGATACTGGATCGTAGCCCTCAATGTAGGTGTCCTGAATCTTGCCGGAGAACTCTGGGTAGGTCTCGCTGGCGTAGTCAGCGACTGCATGGGTGTTATCGCTCATGGCGGAGTCTTTCTGTCTTTCTCTCGTTCCTAGTATTCCTACGGAATAACCTTAGCTTAGTCGTCCTTGCCACGGAAAGCAGCACGTGCACGTTCGCGGGTAACCGCAGAAACTGCGGTCAGCGGAACGCCGGCCGGGCAGACATCGGCGCACTCACCGTAAAGGGAGCAGTGGCCAAAGTTGGCTTCCAGGTCGTCGACCATGTTGCGGGCACGGCGGCCACGCTCTTCCTTGCCCAGCGGCATAAGGGAGAGGTGCACCAGCTTCGCACCGGTAAACAGGTGAGCCGCACCGTTCGGGCAGGCAGCAACGCAGGCACCGCAGCCAATGCAGGCGGCATGATCCAGCGAGTACTCGGCGGTCTCGTGGTTGAGGTGCATGGTATCCGCATCCGGAGCGGTACCCGCATCCATGGAGACGTAACCGCCCTGCTCCATTACGTGATCCAGTGCCGCGCGGTCCACGACCATGTCCTTGATGACCGGGTAGGCAGCAGAACGGAATGGCTCCAGCTTGACGGTCTGGCCATCGGTGAAGTTAAACAGGCGCTGCTGGCAGGCAGGGGTGTTCTGGCCTGGGCCGTGCGGGCGACCGTTGACGGTCAAACCACAGGTACCACAGATGCCCTCACGGCAGTCGGAAGCGAAAGCGAAGGGCTCTTCGCCGCGCTCAATGTAGCCCTCGTTAACGTGGTCCAGCAGTTCCAGGATGGACATCTGCTCAGAGGCGTCATCCACCTGGACGGTCTCGAAGTGGCCTTCTTGGGTCGGTCCGGCTTGACGCCAGATCTCAAGTGTCAGTTTCATTACTTGTAGTTCCTTGTCATCAGCGGGATCGAATCAAAGTACAGCGGCTCGGCGTGACGGATGAACTCGTTCTTATTTGCGCCCGGCTCCCATGCGGAAACAAAGCACCAGTTCTCATCGTCGCGTTCTGCCTCGCCGTCTTCGGTCAGGTGGTCCTCACGGAAGTGAGCGCCACAGGACTCATCGCGGTCCAAAGCGTCGACACACATGAGCTCGCCCAAGTCCAGGTAGTCGGCTACGCGCAGGCCGTACTCCAGCACCTGGTTCATGTCGTTGGCCTCGCCCGGAATGCGGACATTAGCCCAGAAGTCCTCGCGCAGTTCGCGGATCTTGGTGATCGCGGCCTTGAGGTCTTCGACGTTACGGGACACACCGCAGCCGTGGTAGAGGATATCGCCCAGCTGGCGGTGGTAGTAAGACGGACCGTGCGGGTTCTCACCGCGCACTCCCATGAGGCGATCGATGCGCTCCTGGGACTGTGCCAGGGTTGCCTGTGCCTCTGGGGAATCCTCGGCCAGCTTCTCCTCGTTGAGGTGGTCAGCCAAGTAGTTCGGGATGGTGAATGGCAGGGTGAACCAGCCGTCGACGGAAGCCGAAAGCAGGGAGTTAGCACCCAGGCGGTTAGCACCGTGGTAGGTCCAGGAGCACTCACCGGCGGCAAAGAGGCCGTCGATGGAAGTCATCTCGTTGAAGTCGGTCCACAGGCCACCCATGGTGAAGTGGCAGGTCGGGGCGATGCGCATCGGGGTCTCATAGGCGGACTCACCGATAGCCTCTTCGTACATCTCGATGAGGTTGGAGTAACGCTCGCGGATCTTGTCCTTGCCCAGGCGCTCGATGGCGTCACGGAAGTCCAGGTACACCGAGTTGTGCAGCGGGCCAACACCCAGACCGGCGTTGATCTGCTGGGAGATGGCACGGGAGGCAACGTCGCGCGGAACCAGGTTGCCGAATGCCGGGTAGCGGCGCTCCAAGAAGTAGTCGCGCTCTTCTTCCGGAATGGTATTCGGGTCGCGGTCGTCACCCTCCTTCTTCGGGGACCAAATGCGGCCGTCGTTACGAAGGGACTCCGACATCAGGATGGTCTTGGACTGCCAATCGGAGTTGACCGGCAGGCCCGTCGGGTGGAACTGCACGAAGGCTGGGGAGGCCAGGTAGGCACCGCTGTCATACGCACGCATCATGGCGCTGGCATTGGAGTTCTTTGCCAGGGTGGACATGTGGTAGACGTTGCCGTAGCCGCCGGTACCCAGCACAACTGCGTGGCCGGTGAAGGCCTTGAGCTCACCGGTAATCAGGTTGCGGGTAACGATGCCGCCGGCGCGCTTCTTACCGTTGTCGTTGTAGACGATGATGTCCTGCAGGTCGTTGTGAGCGAAAAGCTCCACGTTGCCCAGGCCAATCTGGCGGTAGAGCGCCGAGGTGGTGGACAGCTGCAGCTGCTGACCTGTTTGGCCACGGGTGTAGTAGGTACGGGAGACCTGCACGCCACCGAAGGAACGGGTAGCCAGGGTGCCGCCATACTCGCGAGCGAATGGGGCGCCGATGGCGTTCATGTGGTCAATGACGCGGACGGACTCGTTTGCCAGGCGCCAGCAGTCGGACTCGCGGCAGCGGTAGTCGCCGCCCTTAACGGTGTCCTTGGTGTGGCGGTAGGCGGAGTCATTGTCCACCTTCTTGGCACGGGAGGCGTTGACGCCACCCTGCGCGGCAATGGAGTGCGCGCGGCGCGGGGAATCGTGGTAGGTGAATACCTTTACCTTGTAGCCCAGCTCGCCCAGTGCGGCCGCAGCGGAACCAGCGGACAGGCCGGTGCCAACTACGAGAACCTCAAACTTGCGGCGGTTCAGCGGGGAGACCAGCTGCATGTGGTCCTTTTGGTGGGACCACATATCCTTCATCGGCACGCCGTGCGGCTCGTGGGATTCCAGAATGTTGCCGGCAGATACGCCCGGAACGATGGACTGTGGGTGCGAGAACTTAGGGTGCTCGCGCTTGAGTTCAGTATTAGTCATGGGTTTCTAACTCCTTTAGCTGACCAAGCCCAGGGCAACGGACAAAGGCATAACGATGTTGCCGATGCAGACAACGGCCGGGATGACGTACGCCAGGATCAGGAAGGTCTGACGCCACTTCGCACCGGTGATACCCAGGTCAGAGGCGGCAAGGCGAATGCCGTGGGTGAGGTGCAGGAACAGGAAGCACATAGCGATCACGTACACGATGGTGACCGGCCAGCGGCTGAAGGTGGCGATCATGTTGGCCTTCACCGCGCCCTCTGCAAAGTCGCCGGGGGCGAAAGGTTGCACGCCCAGGGTCAGGTCCAGCAGGTGGAAGATGATGAACAGCAGCAAGACGATGCCGGTGACCAGCATGGACTTGGTAGCGAAGGAATCAAGGCCGCCCATCAGGTTGCTGCGGCGGAACTTGCCGCGGGACGCCTTAGAGCGTGCGGTCAGGGCAAATGCACCATAGATGTGGGCGAGGATGGCAACCAGCAGGACGGCGCGGATAATCCACAATGCGCCCTCGTGCGGGAACAACGGCTCGCCCATGGAGCGCAGGAATGCGCCGTATTCATCCAGCGCCTCTTCGCCGCCGTGCGCCGGCAAGTACAACTTCAGGTTGCCGGCCATGTGGCCAACAACAAAAAGGGCAAAAAGCAGGCCAGTGACGGCCATAATGAGCTTCAGAACCCAGGAGGGCACTCCCGGCTTCTGACGGATTGGTTCGTTAGTGATGTGGCCGTGAGCTACTGCCTCACGGTCCGGATTTCTTAAAGTCATGACACCTCCATTGTCGCCCTCACTTTAACTGGGCTTAACCGCTGGTTACTAGTCAATTCCTGCAGCGTTTCAGCTAACGGTACAGCGGTACGGTTAAAGTCAGAATTCTCTTAGGTAAGGGTTGCCTTAAAAGCCTCCGGACAAAACGTCACTACCTTGGCAGCTCGGAATTCCGCAATATTGACGTTGCGTAATTTGTCCCAGATTTGTGAACTTGGTCACCCAGTGTTGCCAGAGTGACCGCCTTACCCCTTTATGTGTCAAACTTTCGCATGAAACCCACATGTAGCCCACAGGCGGGTAAACATTCTTCGCAAGATCTTTGCAATTAGGGTGCACACCCGCAGGCCAGCCAGTAACCTTGCCGGCATGAGTAAGACGTATGTGGGATCCCGCCTTCGCCAGCTTCGCCGTGAGCGCGATCTCAGTCAGGCTTCCCTTGCTGCGACGCTGGGACTCTCCGCCAGCTACGTCAACCAGATCGAACACGACGTCCGTCCGCTCACCGTCCCAGTGCTCCTGCGCATCACCGAGGTCTTCGGCGTCGATGCCACCTTCTTCTCCCGTGACGATGACTCCCGCCTGCTCGCCGAGATCCAGGACGTCATCCAAGACAAGGAGCTCTGCCCCTCCCCCGTCGAGCTGCAGGAGCTCTCCGAGCTGGTCTATAACCACCCCACCGTGGCTCGCACGCTGGTAGACGTCCACCGCCGCTACCGCAATGTGCGCGATAAGCTCTCGCTGGCCACTGATGCCCGCCGCACCACCGAGGCCACCCAGGCCCTATCCATGCCGCACGACGAGGTGCGCGACTTCTTCTACGCTCGCCAGAACTACTTGGACAATCTGGACCACCATGCAGAGCAGCTTGCCGACGCCCTCTCGGTCACCCACTTCGGCATCCGCGACACCGAACACGCCCTGGCCCAGCGTCTGCGCGATCGCCACAACGTAGATATCCACATCACTTCCCAGATGGATGGCACGCTACACAGCTTTGACCGCGAAACCGGCGAGTTCCGGCTCGCGTCGCGCCTGAGCGAAGGCCAGCGCGCCTTCCGCATGGCCGCGGAGCTGAGCTTCCTCGAGGCCGGGGACGACATCGCTTCCCTAGTGGAGGAGGAGCCGTTTACCTCGGATGCTTCGCGCAACCTCGCGCGGCGCGGCTTGGCCAGCTACTTCGCCGCCGCCACCGTGATGCCCTATGCACTGATGCATTCCGAAGCCGAGCGCTCCGGCTACGACGTGGAATACCTCTGCCAGGTCTTCGGCGTGGGCTATGAATCCGTGGCCTCCCGCCTGTCCACCCTGCAGCGCGATAACCTCCGCGGCATTCCTTTTACTTTTGTTCGCGTCGACCGCGCCGGCAATATGTCCAAGCGCCAATCCGCCACCGGCGTGCACTTTTCCAATAATGGCGGCACCTGCCCGCTGTGGAATGTCTACGAGACCTTCACCCAGCCCGGCATTATCTCCCGCCAGCTGGCCCAAATGCCCGATGGCCGCAACTACCTGTGGATTTCGCGCGCCGTCCAGCACCACCAGGGGCGCTTTGGCGATACCGATAAGCTCTTCGCCATCGGCCTAGGCTGCGAAGCCCGCCACGCCGACCGCACCGTCTACGCCGAGGGGCTCGATCTCACTGATCTCTCTACCGCCACCCCCATCGGCTCCGGCTGCCGCACGTGCCCGCGCGAGAACTGCGCGCAACGCGCCTTTCCACCCATCAACGAGGTCATTAGCGTCGATGCCCACCGCTCCGCCGTGGCACCGTACTAACGCGCTGCCGCCCAGGTGGAACGCACATAAAAAGGCGGCACCGCGGTCCGCCTCCCTCCAACGAGGGGAGCGAACGGTGCGGTGCCGCTGGCGTCGCGCTCAAAGGCGACGTCGGCAAGCAGCCCTGCTTAGAGGTTAATCATGTGGCCGCCGATGCCCTCGGCTGCTTCCTTCATGGCCTCAGAGAGGGTCGGGTGAGTGTGAACGTTGCGGCCGATTTCCTCAGCGGTGAGGTCGAAGCGCTGCGCCAGGGTCAGCTCCGGCAGCAGCTCGGAAACGTTGGAGCCCACCATGTGACCGCCGATGAGCTCGCCGTACTCGCCGTCCGCGATGAGCTTGACAAAGCCGGCGGTCTCATTGAGGCCAGCGGCCTTGCCGTTAGCGGAGAACGGGAAGGTAGCGACCTTGATATCGCGGTCCGCGAACTTCTCCTTGGCAGCTTCTTCGGTGTAGCCGAAGGAAGCGACCTGCGGGTTGCAGAAGGTAGCGCGCGGCATATTCATGTAGTCACCCAAGAGCTGGGTCTCCACGCCGGCGATGGTCTCTGCGGCGACAACGCCCTGGGCCTCAGCAACGTGGGCGAGCTGCAGCTTCGCGGTGACGTCACCGATGGCGTAGATGTGGTCGACGTTGGTGCGCATGGTGTCATCGATGGCAATAGCGCCGCGCTCGGTGAGCTCAACGCCGGTGTTCTCCAGGCCGAAGCCCTCGGTTCGCGGGGCGAAGCCGATGGAGATCATGGCACGGTCCACGGTGAGGGTGTCCTGCTTGGAGCCGTCCTTGGACTCCACCTCAACGGTGACATTATCGCCGTTGTCCTTCACGGAGGTGGTCTTGTAGCCGGTCAGCAGCTTGACGCCGAGCTTCTTGTACTCCTTGGCAATGGCCTTGGAGACGTCCTTGTCCTCGTTCGGCAGGACGCGGTCCATGAACTCCACGATGGTGACGTCTACGCCATAGTTGGACAGAACATAGGCAAATTCCATGCCGATGGCGCCGGCGCCGACGATGACCATGGACTTCGGGGCCTCATCGTTGAGGATCTGTTCCTCGTAGGACACGATGTTGCCGCCGAGCTCTACGCCCGGCAGGGACTTGACCACGGAACCGGTAGCGATGATGCAGTCATCGAAGGTGACGGTCTTGCCCTTGTCATCACCATCGGTGATTTCGATGGTCTTATCGTCCTTGAAGGAGCCAAGGCCGTTGATCTCGGTGATCTTGTTCTTCTTCATCAGGTAATGGACACCCTTGACGATGCCCGCGGAAACCTTGCGGGAACGCTTGTGGGCAACACCGAAGTCGAAGGAGACATCGCCGGAAATGCCGAAGTCCTTGGCCTCGTGGTTGAAGGTGTGGGCAACCTCAGCGTTCTTCAGCAGCGCCTTAGAAGGGATGCAGCCTACGTTGAGGCAGACACCGCCCCAGTACTGCTTCTCGATTACGGCAACTTTCTTACCAAGCTGAGCTGCACGGATGGCGGCCACGTAGCCGCCAGGGCCCGCGCCGAGTACTACTACGTCATAATGTTCATTAGTCACGTCCTTTAGGATACGTAACTTTCCCCTCCATGTCGCGCATTGGGCCACACTCTTATGCCCGAGTACCCCACGCTTCGGGGGTAAAACGCACAAAGGCCCTGCACGGTGGCGTCGGCAAGCGCGCGACGCCCCCACGCAGGGCTATGGGCTCGGTGTTTTAGAACAGGCCGAGAGCCAGTGCAGCGGTGGAGGACATGGAGGAGCCGGCGTGCAGGAACTGGCCCAGAACTTCGTTGATGGCCACGAGGATGGAATCGAAAACGTTCATTATGCTTCTTTCTGTGTTTTTACTTGCCTAGAGCGAGGGATGGGCCCGCGGATGGGGACCACATTATTCACACGTTTAGTACTAGCGGAGATTGTAGCGCCACCGTTACATACGCGCCGCGTTCAGAATTATGACACACAAACCACATGCGCCACAGGTTTTGCTACATTAAAAGGGCTATTAAGGCATAGAGTCTTGCTAACACTCCCGCTTTGCGGAACGATACCTACTGAGAAGATTCTCTTAACTCGAGGAAGCTAAAAATATGCATACTTTGCGCTCTATCGGCTCCAGCGTCGCAGGCATCGCCATCGCGGCAGGAGTCCTCTACGCCCCTATCGCCTCCGCCGTCGAGCCGGCCGAGAACCAGGGTGACGCCACCCCGTCCACCATCCGCGAGGTCAACCTCACCGACCCGGCAGATCCGGAAAACATCAACTACGCGATCACCACCGAAGGCGAAAACCGCGTGGTGGATATTGCCGGGTTGAAGGACAAGGATAAGTGGAAGGGCTATGCCTTTGGCCATAAGAGCAAGGCCGGCAACCACTACGGCAACCACGTTAAGGCCCTGACCGCCACCTCCGCCGCCATGGACGGCCGCGAGGTTCCGCTGGCAGTCATCACCCCGGACGGCAACTTTGATAAGAAGCGCCCCACCCTGTACCTGCTCAATGGCGCGGGCGGCGCTGAGCAGGGCATGGACTGGCTGACCGCCACCGCCAACCATGACGTCGACCCTGAGACCGAGGGCATGCAGGACATGGTGGACTTCTACACGTCCAAGGACGTCAATGTGGTCATCCCGCAGGCCGGCGCCTTCTCTTACTACACCGACTGGGTATCTTCCCCGAATAATGGCTACCTCAAGGGCCCGCAGAAGTGGGAAACCTTCCTCACCAAGGAGCTACCGGACGCACTGGAAAAGCACATCGGCGGCAATGGCAAGCGCGGCATCGCCGGCATGTCCATGTCCGCTACCTCTTCCCTGCTGCTGGCAGAGCACAACCCGGGCTTCTACAACGCCGTGGGCTCCTTCTCTGGCTGCGCTGCCACCTCTCGCCCGCTGCCACGCCTGTACACCCAGCTGACCGTCAACCGCGGCGGTGGCTCGGCCGACCAGATGTGGGGCGCTATGGGCAGCGAGTACAACGTGTACAACGATGCCTTGGTGAACGCTAACCCGAATAACCTGGGCAAGTCCGAGACCTATGTTTCGGTCAACTCCGGCCTGGGCGGCGCCAATGACTGGGGTGTTCCGGGGTCTTCCACCCTCATCGTTGAGGGCGGCGTCATCGAGGCCGCGATGAATTCCTGCACCCATGACCTCAAGGCCAAGATGGATTCCCAGGGCATGGACGCGGACTGGAACTTCCGCAATACCGGCACCCACTCCTGGCCGGGCTGGCGCGATGACATTTTCTCCTCGTGGAAGACCTTCGAGCGCGGCTTTGCCAAGGATGCTGCAGAGGCACCGGGCGAGCCGGAGGTAAAGCCCAACGAGCTCTCTATCGAGGCACCGCAGGCTGAGGAAAATGCGCAGGTTAAGGACGCCCCGAGCGCCGCTGACCAGTCCCCGGACAAGGACTTTGTCGAGGGCATGGACGCAGAGGGCGCAGCGGCCGCCGAGGCTGCTGTCGCTGCCGAATAATCAGGAATTCATTAACTACAGGAAAGAAGCACTATGAAGCGCCTTAGCTCCATCCTTGCCGGCACCGCAGTGTGCGCAGGCTTGGCTTGCGCCCCGATGGCGGGGGCCGCACAGCTCACCCCGCAACAGGTAGCGGGCAACGCCGCCCAGTCCACCCTGGCCCCGCTGGAGGTCACCCCAGAGCTGGAGCAGCAGACTTGGTACCAGAAGTACAAGGACGATCCGCGCGTCGAAAAGCTGCAGGCCACCTCTCCAGCCATGAACGGCCGCAAGATTCCGCTGGCCGTCATTCGCGCAACGGATGAGAACCGCCCGACCATCTACCTGCTCAACGGTGCAGGCGGCGCGGAGCAGGACATGGACTGGCTGAAGCTTTCTGACGCCGTTGATTTCTACCACTCCAAGAACGTCAACGTGGTCGTCCCACAGGCCGGTGCTTTCTCGTACTACACCGACTGGGTATCCGAGCCGAACTCCAAGTATCTCAAGGGGCCGCAGAAGTGGGAGACCTTCCTCACCAAGGAACTGCCGGGTGCCATCGAGGGCCATATCAAGGCCGATAACCACCGTGCCATCGCGGGCATGTCCATGTCCGCCACCTCCTCCCTGCTGCTGGCGGAGCACAACCAGGGCTTCTACGACGCCGTGGGTTCCTACGCCGGCTGCGCGGCTACCGCTTACCCGGTAGAGCACAAGGCCGTGGAGCTCACCGTCAACCGCGGCGGTGCGACCACGGAGCAGATGTGGGGCCCGTTCGGCTCCCCCACCAACCGCTACAACGACGCGATGATGAACCACGAGAAGCTGCGCGGCACGGAGCTGTACATCTCTTCCGGTTCTGGGTTGGCCGGCAAGGAGGATACCTTCTCCTATAACGTGGCTAAGGGCTACAACCCTGCTACCGCTGCTTTGGGCTCCGCTCAGCTGCAGGTGGAAGGCGGCGCCATCGAGGCTGGCGTGAACTACTGCACCCACAACTTTAAGGCCAAGCTGGACCAGGCTGGCATCCCGGCGACCTACAACTTCCGCAATACCGGCACCCACTCCTGGCCGCACTGGATTGCGGACCTCAAGGATTCTTGGCCGGTCTTCGAGCGCGCTTTCAATAAATAAGCTCGTTTCTTTCCGCGGCTAAAAGGGCGGTAGGCTTGCAGCATTATGAAGTTGCTTCCTACCGCCCTTTCGCGTGCCCACACTGATCCGTATACCGGCGTGGATTTTAACCTCGGTTTCGAGGTTTCCCACTACACGCTGGATCTGACCTACCGCGTGGAGCCCAACCTACTTCAAGGCGAGGCTACTTTGGCCATCCGGGCCGACGAGGATTTAACGTCGCTGACCCTAGACCTAGGCGGGGCGATGGTGGCTCGGCGCGTGACCGCAAAGGGTGCGCCGCGGGTGGCTAAGTTCCGTCAGTCTTCCGGCAAGCTGCGCCTGCGTTTTGCTGAGGAGATTGCCGCTGGTACGGAATTTGAGCTGATTATTCGCTATGGCGGCAGCCCGCGGCCGATCCGCACCACCTGGGGCGAGATTGGCTGGGAAGAAACCGAATCCGGCTCGCTGGTGGCCAGCCAGCCCAACGGCGCGCCGAGTTGGTTCCCTTGTGACGATACGCCGTCTGAAAAGGCGCACTATGACATCATCATTACGGCCGATGATCCCTTCATCGTGGTATGCAATGGTGACCTCGTCTCCCGCCGGGCGGGCGGCTCCACCACGCGGTGGCACTACCGCACCCGCGAGCCCATGGCCGCCTACCTGGCGACAGTCCAGGTAGGCGAGTTCTCTAATTTTGATTTAGGGCCTTCCACGCGCGCCTGGGCGCCGGCCGCGCTGCGCGAGCGCGTGCTCGATGAGTTTGCCCAGCAGCAGGAAATGGTGGACTTCTTCTCCTCCATTTACGGCCCTTACCCGTTTACGGATTACCAGGTGGTCATCACGGAAGATGAGCTGGAAATACCGCTGGAGGCGCAGGGCCTGTCCATCTTTGGCTCTAATCATATTAAGGGCGACCACGCCTTCGAGCGCCTTATTGCGCATGAGCTTTCGCACCAGTGGTTCGGCAATTCCGTGGGCCTGAGCGAGTGGAAGGATATCTGGCTCAACGAGGGCTTTGCCTGCTACAGCGAGTGGCTATGGGGCGAGCACAAGGGCGAGACCACCGCGCGCGAGGCGGCGCGTTCCCACTACAACGTCCTGGGACGAAAGGCGCAGAACCTCACCGTTTCTGATCCGGGTGCGCGCGATATGTTCGATGACCGCGTGTATAAGCGCGGGGCCTTAACCGTGCACGCCATCCACCGCCTGCTTGGCGACGCCTTCTTTACCACCCTCCGCAGCTACCTCACCGAGCACCGGCATTCGGTGGTAGAGCCTTCCATGCTGCTGGATGCCTTCCGCGCCGCCGCTCCTGACCCCGCGCTTTTCGACGCCACCGTAGACACCTGGCTTAACCAGAAGGCCCTTCCTCCCTTCCCGAGTTAGTGGTTTTGGCCCCGTTTCGCGGAGTTTAGTCTGCGTTTGTTTGGGGAATGTCTAATCTATTGACCAAATCCTTCTTTCCTGTTGACGGGGTGTTTTATCTGGGTAAAATAGAACATGTAGACGAAATGGAAGGGAGGGATCATGCAGACCACCAAGCACGCGGAGATAGACTCCGCCATCGCACAGGTTGCCACTGGGCTCACCCAGCTGCGCAGCCTCATGCAAGATCCCTCCGATCTGTCCTTCGAGCTTCTTCATTCGCATTTCGAACACTTGGAGCGGGCGCTAGGCAATAAGTCCACCATCGACGCCGCCTTCGCTTTCATCGCGGAGCGGGATGACGCCGGCCGCCGCGTTGGTTCCTCCAAGGCCAAGGACTACCTGACCACCCGCCTAGGCCTTACCGATGCCGAGGCCGCCGCCCGTCTCCGCAATGGACGCAACCTCTTCGCGCCCATCCCCGATCCGGAGCCGGCTCCCCCTGCGGACCCCGATGCTGACGATGCCGCACGCGCCCGAGCCGAGGAGGAATCCCGCCGCCGCGCTGACCGCGAGCGCCGCGAGGAGGAGAAGCGTCGCAAGAAACTCTTTGAGGAAGAGCCTATCCCCGAGCGCATCCTCAACCTCATCGAGAACGAGCTGCGCAGCCTCAGCAAGTACGCCATCCCCGGCCCGAGCGAACTGCGCAACCAGGCTCTCGAGCAGGCCAAGCGTCGTTCCTTCGATTCCCTGCGCGAGTGGCTACGCAAGGCCATCCGCAAAGCGAATAAGCACGCTCTCAACCCAGCCGGCGAGCCCGATCCGCACGCCGCTACCCGCAAGCGCCGCTTTAGTATCTCCCGCCAAGATGCTGACGGCGGCGTGCACATCTCCGGCTACCTCGATGCCTCCGCAGCCGCCATCCTCGCCGGCGCCTTCGCGCCCGCAAAGAATAAGGGCAGCGCGGACCTCAGCCCCGAGGACGATACCCGCACCTATGCCCAGCGCATGGCGGACCACTTGACCGCTGCGCTATCGAGCTATCTTTCCGCCACCCAAAAGAACTCCGACGGTCTCGGCTCCTTCTTCGTCGCCACCACCTTGGAAGAGCTGGAAGCGATGGGCGGTGATACCCGTTTCGCCACCAGCACCGGCATCGAGCTCACCCCGCTCGATCTCCTCCGCCTCGGCGGCGCGCGGCACGATTTCTTCTGCGCCGTGGATGAGAAGGGCTTCCCCCTCGAGCTCGGCCGCACCAAGCGCACCGCTTCCCTCTGGCAGAAGCTCGCCCTAGCGGCCTCCGAACTCGTCTGCACCCACCCAGAGTGTAACCGCCCCTGGCAGGACTGCGACGTTCACCATCTCCAAGCCTGGTCTCACGGTGGCGCCACCGACCTCAAGAACCTCACTCTGTTGTGCCGCCGGCACCACGTGGACAATAACGATTACCGCGATGGCCGCAATGGAATGGGACACGCCGAACGGGATCCCGACACGGGCCGGGTAGGATACCGAGCCGCCCACACCAACGGCCTATCGCCCACCGTGGAGGTCAACGACCACCCCGCCGCGGAACAAGCCCCGGCCCGCAGGCTCACCGATCCGTCTTCGCCACCGCCGTCACCCCCGGGCGCGGCCTGACCGGGGCCCGCAGCCTGCCACAGCCGCGCGCCCGACTGCCCTACACTGGATAACCATGCAAACGATGCTCGTCACTGGCGGCGCCGGTTTTATCGGCGCCAATTTCGTGCGCCTTATATGCCAGGCGCGTCCCGATACCCGCGTTACGGTGCTGGACAAGCTCACCTACGCCGGAAACCGCGCCAACCTCGCCGGCCTCGATATTGACCTCGTGGAGGGCGATATCGCCGATCCCGCCACCGTAGAACCGCTCGTCGCCGCTGCCGATGTAGTGGTTCATTTTGCCGCCGAGTCCCATAACGATAATTCTTTGCGCGACCCCTCGCCCTTCATCCACACGAACCTCGTAGGCACCTTCACCCTTCTGGAAGCCTGCCGCAAGCACGATACCCGCTTCCACCATGTCTCCACTGACGAGGTTTTCGGCGACCTCGAGATAGGAGCAGCGACCAAATTTAGCGAGCACACCGCCTACGCTCCCTCCAGCCCGTATTCGGCAACCAAGGCGGGGTCTGACCACCTCGTGCGGGCATGGGTGCGTTCCTTCGGACTGCGCGCCACCATCTCAAACTGCTCCAATAATTACGGGCCTTACCAGCACATCGAGAAGTTCATTCCCCGCCAGATCACCAATATCCTCTCCGGACGCACGCCCAAGCTCTATGGCACGGGTGAGCAGGTGCGCGATTGGATCCACGTCGATGACCACAACGAAGCGGTGCTCGCCATCCTCGAGCGGGGCCGCATCGGCGAGACCTACAATATCGGCGCGGACCAGGAAGATATTAATAATAAGCAGGTCATTGAGCTGATCTGCGAAATCATGGGCCACACCCGCAATGGGCGCGCGCTCTATGAGCACGTGGCGGACCGCCCCGGCCATGACCAACGCTATGCCATGGACGCCACCAAGCTGCGTCGCGAGCTGGGATGGACCCCGCGGTTCACGGATATCCGCGCCGGTCTCGAAGACACCATCGCGTGGTACCGAGATAACGAAGGCTGGTGGAAGCCCGAGAAAGAAGACGTGGAAGCCCGCTACAAGCAGCAAGGACAGTAGATATGCGTATTACCGAAACCGCCATCCCGGGGCTGCTCATCATCGACCTCGACGTGCACGGCGATAACCGCGGCTGGTTCAAGGAGAATTGGCAACGCGAGAAATTCACCGGACTCGCACCCGAGCTCGCGAGCTTCCAGCCGGTGCAGAACAATATCTCTTTCAACCACGCCGGTGCTACGCGCGGCCTGCACGCCGAGCCGTGGGACAAGTTCGTCTCGGTGGCGCAGGGCAAGATCTTCGGTGCATGGTGCGACTTGCGCGAGGGGTCGGAAAGCTTTGGCGAGGTCGTCACCCACGAGGTGGGTCCGGAGACTGCGGTGTTTGTCCCGCGGGGCGTCGCCAATGGCTTTCAGGCGCTGGAGGAAACCTCCTACTGCTACCTGGTGAATGAGCACTGGTCGGCCGAGGCGCGCTATTCCGCGGTGAACCTCAACATCGTCGACTGGCCGCTGGAGCCCACCGAGATTTCGGAGAAGGACAAGCAGCACCCCGCCCTCACAGACGTGAGCCCGATGTCCGCCCGCCGCACCCTTGTCACGGGTGCAAACGGGCAGTTGGGGCGTGCGCTCAAACGCCTGCTTGCCGACGCCGAGTTTTGCACCCACGCCGACTTCGACATCACCGACCCACCAGAACGGAATTGGAAGCAGTACTCTGCCATCATCAATTGCGCGGCGTATAACGACGTCAACGGTGCCGAAAACGACCGCGCCGCCGCCTGGGCCGTCAATGCGGAAGCGCCTGCACGGCTGGCGCGCATCGCCGCGGAGAACCAACTCACGCTGGTGCATGTCTCGAGCGACTACATCTTCGACGGCACCAACGAGGTCCACACTGAGGAGGAACTGCCGTCGCCGCTGAGTGCGTACGGGGCGTCGAAAGCCGCGGGCGATACCGCCGCGCAGACCGCACCGCAGCACTACGTCATCCGTACTTCCTGGGTCTTTGGCGATGGCGAGAACTTCATGTCCACCATGCGCCGGCTGGCCGCAAAGGGAGTGGAACCGAAGGTCATCCACGACCAGCGCGGGCGACCCACGTTTGCCGAGGACTTGGCCAAGGGCATCGTCCACCTGCTCAATTCCGACGCGGAGTACGGCGTGTATAACCTCTCCAACTCGGGCGATACCGTGGGCCGCGATGAGATTGCCATGGCCGTGTTCATCGGTCTCGGCCACGACCCGGCCGAGGTCACTCCGGTAAGCACCGAGCAGTACCGCGAGATCGCGGGCCCCGAGGCGCCGCGCCCCAAGGAGTCGACGCTTGCGCTAGATAAAATCGAGGCTACCGGCTTCAAGCCGCAGAATTGGCGCGCGGCCCTGGCCCTGTACTTGGCGCTGTACCCGGAGGATTAAATGAAAGGCATCATCCTGGCCGGCGGTTCCGGCACGCGGCTCTACCCGATTACCAAGGGCATCTCGAAGCAACTCATGCCCATTTATGACAAGCCGATGATTTATTACCCGCTAACCACGCTCATTCAGGCGGGCATTCGAGAAATCCTCATCATTACCACCCCGGAGGATGCGGGGGCCTTCCAGCGCCTCTTTGGCGATGGATCGCAGCTCGGACTCATGATCGATTACGCGGTCCAACCGCGGCCGGAGGGCCTTGCGCAGGCCTTTTTGATTGGCGAGGAGTTTATTGGAGACGACAGCGTCGCGCTGGTACTCGGCGATAATATCTTCCACGGCTTCGGCGGCGAGCTCGCCCACTGCCAAGATCCGGAGGGCGGCATCATCTTCGCCTACGAGGTCTCGGATCCGCAGCGCTATGGTGTCGTGGAATTCGACGCCGCCGGCCATGCGCTGAGCATCGAGGAAAAGCCGGAAGTGCCGCGGTCGAACCACGCGGTGGTGGGCTTGTACTTTTATGACAACTCCGTGGTGGAGATAGCCAAGGGCATCGAGCCCAGCGGCCGCGGCGAACTGGAAATCACGGCCGTGAACGAAGAGTACCTGCGCCGCGGCGAGCTCAATGTCCAGCGCCTGCACCGCGGGAGCGTGTGGCTCGATACGGGAACGGTGGACTCGATGAGCGAGGCCTCCGCCTACGTCGAGGTGATGCAAAAACGCACCGGCATCGTTATCGGATCGCCCGAGGTCGCCGCATACGAGGCGGGCTTCATCGACCGCGCCCAGCTAGAAAAACTCGCCGAGCCGTTACTCAAGTCCGGCTACGGCGAGTACCTGCGGGCGTACTAGAGGCTAGTAGCCGCGCTCGATGTATTCGTCGATGCGCGCGGCCTCCGCGCCCACCGTGGTAGCGTCGCCATGCCCTGGCAGGACCTTGGTGTCCTCGGGCAGGGTGAAGACGACGTTCTTCAGCGACTCGATGATCACATCGAAGTCGGAGTACTTGCGGCCGGTGGCACCAGGGCCACCGTTGAAGAGCGTATCGCCCGACAGCAGCGTCTCGCCCACGTGCAGCACCACGCAGCCCGGCGAGTGGCCCGGGGTGTGGTAGACCGTAATCTTCTCGCCGCCAATATCGAACTGGCCGCGGTCCGCCAATGGCGTGTACGGAGCATCACCATTGGACTCCTGCCACAGCATGTCATCGTCCGGGTGCAGGTAGACCTCGGTATCGAAGCGCTTTGCGGCCTCGGGGGCGAGCTCGCAGTGGTCATTGTGCGCGTGGGTGAGCAAGATGCCTTCCACGCGACGGTCGCCAACGAGCTCTGCTACCGCATCGAGGTCGTGGGAGGGGTCCACCACGTACACACTGGAGTCATCGCCCACGACGTAGACGTTATTGTCCACGTCCCACTCGCCGCCATCGAGGCGGAACTTGCCAGAAGTAACCGTGCTATCGATACGCATTAGAACTCCACCACCGAACGTAGAACCTTGCCGGACTTCATGGTGGCAAAGGCCTGCTCGACGTCGTCAAGCGCAATGCGCTCAGAGACGAACTTATCCAGTGGGAAATTGCCGGCCTTAGACAGCGCCACATAAGCGGGGAAATCGCGCTCTGGGAGGCAATCGCCGTACCACGCGGGCTTGATGGAACCGCCGCGGCCGTAGAGGTCGATGGCCGGGATATCCACGTGGTCGGTGAGGTTCGGCACGCCCACCATGACCATGCGGCCGGCGTGGTCGCGGGAGTAGAAGGCCTGGCGCCAAGTGGGCTGAATGCCCACGGCGTCGATAGAGACATCGGTGCCGAAGCCGCCGGTGAGCTCGCGGACAGCGTCAATAACCTCCTGCTCCGAAAGGTCCTTGGAGCAGATGGTGTCGGTCGCGCCGAACTCGCGGGCGGTCTCCAGCTTGGACTCGTCGATGTCCACGGCAATGATCTTTGCCGCGCTCGCCAGCTTGGCGCCCGCAATGGCAGCCATACCCACGCCGCCGCAACCAAAGACGGCAACGGACTCGCCGAGCTGGATATCGCCGGTGTTCACGGCCGCGCCGAGGCCCGCCATGATGCCGCAGCCCAGTAGGCCGGCAGCGGCTGGGTCGGTGTCTTCCACCTTGGTGCACTGGCCCTCGTGGACCAGGGTCTTCTCAGCGAAGGAACCGATGCCCAGCGCAGGGGTGAGCTCGGTGCCATCCTCGAGGGTCATCTTCTTGGAGGCGTTGTGGGTATTGAAGCAGTACTTTGGCTCGCCCTTCTTGCAGGCGCGGCACTCGCCGCACACGGCGCGCCAGTTCAAAATGACGAAGTCGCCTTCCTCCACGTGGGTAACCGCAGAACCTACGGTTTCCACCACGCCTGCGGCCTCGTGGCCGAGCAGGAAGGGGAAGGCGTCTTCAATATCGCCATCGCGGTAAGCAAGGTCGGTGTGGCACACACCGCAGGCTTGGACGCGCACGATGACGTCGTTAGGGCCGGGATCAGGAACGACAATGTTGACGGTTTCGACTTCCGCGCCCTTGGAACGGGCAATAACAGCTTTTACAGTCATGCGCCCGAGCGTACCGATATTTTCAAAACCGGCGCATTATTGAAAACTCGTTTTAAGAGCGGGCAATGACGTTGGCCGTATGCTCGTGGCCGCGCTGGTTCATGTGGATGGGAAGGTTGCCATCGCCACCAGTAAAGTCCACCAGACCAGCCCACATGCGCTGGTTTGCATCGGCGCACATGCCGTTATTGCGGGTAGAGGGCTTCAGGTCTAGGAACTGCACGCCGGTGCGCGCCGCCAGGTCCACCTGCATCCACTGCGCCTTATTCTCAAAGTCCTGAATGCCCGGCAGGAAGGTGGAATCGGCCGGGCGCGGGCCGAAGTGGAATAGGCAGTAATAAGGGCCGGAACCGATGGTGGGATAGCCAACGATCTGGATGCGGGCATTCGGGGCCGCGCGCTTAATGCGCTCGATCTGCGGGGCGGTGCGGTCCGCGAACTGCTTGCGAATCTGCGGCAGGTTCATATCGCGGTGGTTGTAGGTGTCATTAAAGCCGGTGGTGATGACCACGCGGTTAGTAGCCGGGCTCAGCGCGCCGGTACGGATGGCCGCATCCACCTGCTGGGAAACCTGCGGGCCGGGGGACATGGACACGGCACCGGAGCAGGAGAAGTCCCGCACCGGAAGGCGCAACTTGGCGCCCGCGCGCTTGGCGTAGTTATTGGAGGTCGGGCAATCTACGCCCACACCTTTAGAGGGATCGTAGCGGTGGGCGAAGTAGGCGCCGGCATCTGGATCCGCCAAGACGGAATCGCCGAAGGCTACTAGGTTGCGCTCCGCGGCGGTGGCCTGCGGCGCGGCCACCACACCCAGCACGGTCAGCGCGGACGCCACCACGGAGAGTACTTTCAGCTGCAGAGATTTCATGAGATCCTTTTCTAGAAACACCAGTAACTTCAGGTAACTGTAGTCACTTCTGTAACATATTTCGAGTTGGCGGCAACACCGCCCGCCTCTCTCACGATATCGTCCATGGTTATCTTTTCGTTATCTTCGCTAATTTGGAGCTTTCCCGATCGTGAATTTTTCTGATTTCACATTCCACGCTGCAGCCCTCGGCCGGTTCGTGCCGGCGCTTCTTAACGCCGGACTCGTCAGCCACCAAGGCGGCGCGAAGGCCCAGCTCAATCTGCTGCCGAACCTGGCCCGCTACCGCTTCACCACCGCGCGCGAGATCGAACAAGGCTACCTCGCCTGCCCGGAGCGCTTGGCGCTTATCGACGACGACGGCACCCTCACCTACCGCCAGCTGCGCACCCACACGCAGGGATTCGCCCGCTACCTCCGCTCGCTGGACCTGCCCGAGATTCGCCTCGGCGTCATGGCACGCAACGGCCGCGGCATCATCATTCCGCTCGGCGCCAAGGGCTATGTGGGCGCTTCTATTTACCTGCTCAACGTGGGTTCCTCCCCAGAACAGCTGGCCGGCTGCATTGAAGAAAACGGCATCAACGTGCTCGTCGTAGATGATGAGTTTATCGACCGCGTGGACACCGATATCCCGGTCATCATCGCGCACGACACGGGCGCAAGCGATCTGCCAAAGCTCGATAAAATTGTGAAGAACCCGCCGGCCGTGGAGCTGCCGCGCTTCCCCAAGCACGGCCCAATCGTGCTCATGTCCTCCGGCACCACGGGCATTCCGAAGGGCATTGTACGACCGGAGCCAACCCTGCCGGTGGTGCTGGCCTCCATCGTGGATACGATTCCGTGGCGCGCCGACCAGCGCCTGCAGCTCACCGCCTCCATTTTTCATACCTGGGGCTGGGCCTGCATCAATATTGCCCTTGGCCTGCGCAATACCATCGTCACCCGCCGCGTATTCGACGCGGAGCAGGTGCTTGACGACGTCCAGCGCTACCGCCTCGATGGCATGATTTCCTCCCCCATCTTCTTTAAGCGCTTGGTGGAGCGGGACCCGGCCGGCGAGTTCGATACCTCGAGCCTGAAATTCATTGCCTCGGCCGGCAATGCGCTGACCCCGGAGGTGGTCAAGGAGACCAATGAGCGCTTCGGCGCCATCCTGTGCAACGTGTACGGATCCACCGAGCTCGCACTGGCAACGACCGCCACCATGGACCAGGTGGCCGCCAACCCCACCATCGCCGGGCGCGTGGCCTCAGGCACGAAGCTGCGCATCCTCGATAAGGAGGGCCACCCGGTTCCGCGCGGCGAGGTGGGAGAGATCTACCTGACCAACTCCACCGCGATGACCGGCTATACCAACCCGAACCTGCGGCTCAATAAGGTGGACGGGCTCATCTCCATCGGCGATTTGGGCTACATTGACGAGCACGACTTCCTGCACGTGGTCGGCCGCGCCGATGACATGATCATCGTCGGCGGCGAAAACGTCCACCCGCAGTCCGTCACCGAGGTCCTCGAGGCCATGCCCGGCATCCACGAGGTCCACGCCGGTGGCGTAAAGGATAGCGAGACTTTCCAGCGCATCGCCGTGTGGGCGGTGCCTACTGCCGACGCCGCTGGAAAGGCCCTCACCGCCGACGCCATCCGCGACTGGGTCCGCACCAAGCTTGCCGATCACTCCGTTCCGCGCGACGTGCACTTCCTGGCCAAGCTCCCGCGCAACGCTACCGGCAAGGTGGTCCCGCGCCTGCTTAATAACCACGGCGGGGCTTAGCGCGCCGCCGCCACAACGCGCTTTCCCCAAAACCGCGAAAGGCCGCAGGCTATACACCTGCGGCCTCTGTGGAGCCGCCTGCGAGAATCGAACTCGCGACCTTTTCATTACGAGTGAAATGCTCTACCGACTGAGCTAAGGCGGCGCGCTGCTTGGCATGCGCCAGTGCAGCAAGAGAGAGTTTAACCTAGGGGCGCCGCGGAATAGAAATCGGGCCCCGCCTACAGGCACGCACGGCGCAGGCGGCCCACCAACCCGTCGAAGGCAATCTGCGTGCCGACGTTTTGGGTCAGCTGCTCGCGGCACAGCGTAATGGCCGCCTGGCAGTCCAGCAGGCCTTCCTCGCTCACGCGCTGCGCGATCTCGCCAGAAAGTCCAGCGAAGTCCGGGTGGGTGAGATCCACCTGCGCGCCCACCTTCTGCATGAGTGCATCGCGGTAGACGCCGGAGAGATCAACAAGCACAAGGTCCAGGTTGTCGATCACCCGGCGCTTCGCCCGCTTTTTGTGCTGGTCCTGCAGTTCCTTGATGGCGGAGCGGGCGTCGCGCTGCGCCTTGGCCGCGCCTTTGCCCTTCGCACCGACGCCGAGGGTCTGTTCCAACTTCGCCAGCTCGGCCTCTTCTTGTTCCTTGTGCGAGTCCTTCGCCTCCGCGTCCACCATCTTCAGCAGCGAGGTCACCGCTTGGAAGCCCTGAGAGCCGTGGAAGACCTCTTCTGCCAGGTTGATGGCCACCGCGCGGCGCTTTTGCACGGCCGGATCGTTGACTAGGCGCCGCGCCCTGCCGACGTGGCGGAGGGAGGTAAGGGCGGCCAAGTGGGCGTCGTGATCCGAGGCGCCCTCGCTGACCAACTGGGCGGTAATGCTCTCCACCGACGGGGAGGGGATGTAGAGGTGGCGGCAGCGCGAGCGGAGGGTTTGGGAGAAGTCCTCGGGGGCGTCGGAAGGAGCGCACATGATAATCACGGTGCGCGCCGGCGGCTCCTCCACCGTCTTGAGCAGGGCATTCGCGCCGTTATTGTTCAGGCGGTCGGCATTATTGAAGATCACCACGCGCCAAGGCGCCACCGTGGGCAGGCTCGCCGCGCGGCCGATGACCTCGCGCACCGTATCCACGGGAATGATGACCTCCTGCGGATCCACGAGGACCAAATCGGTGTGCTGTTTGGTCTCCAGCACCGCGCGGCAGGCCTCGCACCGGCCGCAGCCCGGCTCCTCCGGGTCCGTGCACATGAGCGCGGCCGCAAAATCGATGGCGGCCAAGGAACGGCCGGAGCCCGGCGGGCCGGTAAATAGCCAGGAATGGCTCATCGCCCGCGGGTCTGCCCCCGGCATCCCCCTGGCCGCCCGAGCGGCGCCCAGGATGGTACGGGCCACACCTGGGGTATCTGCCAATCTTTGCGCAACGCTTCCGGTATTCACTCGCCCTAGCCTACTGGTCTTACTAAAGTATGAAAGCATGAACAGACTACTGCGCGGCGCACGATGGCTCATGGGTACCCAATGGCCGGTCTACGCCGCCTTAGTCCTTGGTGCGAACCTCATCGGTGCCATCGCCATCATGACCTTTGTCCTTTATTTCCTACCGATGCCGGAGATTAAGGATTTTGCCGCCGAGCTGCCCAGCCTGATGGGCGTCGCCGCGGTGTACCTCATCTTTGCCGTAGTCATCGGCATCGCCGTCACCCTGCTGCTTTTCCGCCCGGTGCTGGACTGGCAGCGCAACCCGGACGAGCACGATCCGAATATGGTGCGCAACTTGGTCATGCGCATCCCCGTCTACCAATCCGTGGTGGCGGCCGCGGTGTGGCTCATCGGCATCATCCTGGCCGTGGTGATTTCCGGCCGGGAATCCGGCAGCCTCGGGCTCGTCGTAGGCGTGTCCGCCACCCTGGCCGGCCTCGTAGTGGTCATCTTGACCTACCTGCAGGCAGAACGCCTCGTGCGCCCGGTGGCCGCCCAGGCGGTGGCACGCCGCTTCGAGGATGCCACCCTGGAGCCGCCCATCAAGTACCGCCTCATTTCGGCCTGGCTGATGACCTCCGGCGTGCCGCTGGTCGGCATCTTGCTGGTGCTCATCGCCCAGAGCACCGGGCTCTTCTCCGGCACCGCAGGAGACCTGGTTCCCGCCATCACGGCCCTGGCACTTACCGCCCTGGCCACCGGGTTTATCGGTACTAGCTTCGCGGTGATGAGCGTGGTGGACCCGATTGTGGAGCTGCAGGACGCCATTAACCGGGTGCGCCGCGGCGAGAACAATGCCGAGGTCGATATCTATGACGGGTCCGAGCTGGGCGTACTGCAGGCCGGTTTCAACGAGATGATGCGTGGCCTGCGCGAGCGCCAGCGCGTGCGCGATATCTTCGGCCGCTACGTCGGCGCCGAGGTGGCGCAGCGCGCCCTAGAGGAGCGCCCCGAGTTGGGCGGCGAGGACCGCAAGGTCGCGGTGCTCTTCATTGACGTCATCGGTTCTACTACCTTCGCCGTCAACCACTCCCCCGAGGAGGTAGTGGAGGAGCTCAATAAGTTCTTCGAGCACGTCGTCGAGGTGGTGCACCGCAACAAGGGCATCATTAATAAGTTCCAGGGTGATGCCGCGCTGGCTGTCTTCGGCGCGCCGCTCAACGTTTATGATTCCGCTTCCATGGCCCTGCAGGCCGCCCGCGAGCTGCGCGGCGAGTTGCGCGGGCTGGAGCTGCAGGCGGGCATCGGCGTGGCGGCGGGGCACGTCGTCGCCGGGCACATCGGCGGCGCGGATCGCTTCGAATACACCGTCATCGGTGACGCCGTGAACGAGGCTGCGCGCCTAACCGAGCTGGCCAAGGACACCCCGGGCCAGGTGCTTACCAACGCCGCCACGCTCAAGACCGCCAATGAGGCCGAGCAGGCCCGCTGGACTATGATGAAATCCATTGAGCTGCGCGGGCGTCACCGCATGACCCAGCTGGCTCGCCCTATCCGCGCTACCCTGGCAGAACGTTCCGAGGTATAACGAGGTTTTCAGTGAGCTCAGCTTCCCGGCCCCGCATGATCGTGCCCGATGTGGCGCGCGGCATGGCCCTTCTAGGCATCGCCATGGCCAATATGACCACGGCATGGATCATCACCACCGACCGGCCGGGCAGCTATTTCGGCGGCATCATCGATGGCAGCGCGTGGGATAAGGCGGCCGTCGTCTTTGGCGCCTTCTTTGTCCACAACCGCGGACTGCCCATGTTCTCTACCCTGCTCGGCTTTGGCGTGGGACTCATTGCGATGAGTCTGTGGCGGCGCGGGTTTCCGGTGCGGGCGGCACGCGGGGTCATCGCCAAGCGCTATGCCTTCTTGGCCGCGATGGGCGCAGTGCACTTGGTGCTGCTGTTTTGGGGCGACATTATGTTCTTCTATGGCGTGGCCGGAATTATCATCGCCTTCCTGCTGCGCAAGCGGGATTCTACCCTCATGCTCGTTGCTTATATTTTGTTCGCACTGTGCGCACTGGGCGGGGTGGTAGCCTTCATTTCCGGTGCTGCGGATCCCAGCGGCGTGGTGGCCACGGAGGGCATTGGCACCATCGAGTCCTACCCCGATCTGCTGCTTAGCCAGCTTATTACCCTCGGCAGCCAGGCCATTGCCACGCCAATCATTGTGCTGATGTACCTGCCCGTCATGCTGGTGGGCTTTGTGTGGGCGCGCCAGGGCGTGCTTGCCGACGTCCCCTCTCACCGCCCCACCCTCCTACGCTGGGTCGCCATTGCGGTGGCCATCACCGTCGTAATCGGTACCTTATGGTCTTTGAGCACGCTGGGGGTCATCGAGCAACGCTGGGCCAATGCGGCCAATAATGCCAACGCTTTCATCGGAGTCTTTACCGGGCCTGGCATCCTGGCCGGGCTCGCGCTGCTACTGCAGCCGGTGCAGGAGCGGCTTTCGGCCGGCGCGCCACTGCCCGCAGTGCTGTGGCCCTTTGCGGCGCTGGGCAAGCGCTCCATGAGCGGCTACGTAGGGCAGTCCATTCTCTTTTTCTTCCTCGTGCACCCATTCACGCTGAACTTCGGCCACGAACTGGGCGCCTTTGGCCAAGCCGCGCTGGCCTTCGCGGTGTGGCTGGCCACGCTTATCGGGGCCTGCGTGCTGGAAGTCTTCGACCGCCGCGGACCTTTTGAGGCCGTGCACCGCCGCCTGTCCTACGGCCCGACGATGCAGCCGCAGTTACCGGGTGCGGCGCAGGCCATCAAGGAGCAGCAGGTGGCCGACAACTAGGGCGCCCGCCTCGGCCGCGCCCACTAGGCGCGCCCCCTGCTTCCGCTTACCGCGATATCGCTGCGCGAGCCCCGCGCGCAGGGCCGTCAGCCCCTCGGCCACAACGAGCAGGTTGGCGCCGTGGCTCATGCCCTTGCCAGCATCGGTGCGCAGCGCTGGGTCTCCCGCCAAAGCCGAGGTCGTGAGCACCGCCGCGCCGCCCACCGCGACGGCTGCGGCCGTCGGCTGTGTGCGAGTGGCGGCAACGCCCGCGCCCCATGCGGCCGCGCGCAGGCCCCAGCCCAGGGCATCATTGCGCGCGCCGCGGCGATAGAGGCTCCACGCATAGGCGGCATGGTTCGCCGTTACGGCCGCCACGCCGAGCGCCGAAGGCCGAGTCAGCCGGCGGGCCTTTTCCACTTGGCCAATGGCTCCGGCTACAACTCCGGCGCCTACGGCGGGTTCTTCGCGAACCGCGGCCAAAACCTCCGGCCGCGCGCTGATATCGGTGACGGCGCGCCACAGGGCCGCGGCGCCTTCTTGGGTGCGGGCAAGAAAATCGTTCATGCCCGCCACCTTACGCGGTTACTTCTTGCGCGAGCCGGCCTTTACCACGTTTTTCGTGCCGGGCGAAGGCTTCTTAGTTGCCTTCTTGCCAGCCTTCTTCGTGGACTTTTTGGTGGCCTTCTTGGTTGCCTTTTTCTTCGTCGTCTTCTTAGAGGACTTCTTGGTGGACTTCTTCTTGGTCTCGCCGGAAGCTTCCTTGGCGCGGCGCTCGGAAAGGAGTTCGTTCGCGCGGGCGTCGGTAAGCTGCTCCGGGTCATCGCCGCGGCGCAGGGAGGCATTGGTGGTGCCGTCGGTGACATAGGGTCCGAAGCGGCCGTCCTTGACGGTCATGGGCTTGCCGGAGACGTCGTTATCGCCCAGCTGCTTAATCGGCGGCTGGGCCGCAGCGCGGCCGCGACGCTTCGGCTCGGCGTAGATGCGGCGGGCCTCGTCCAAGGTGATGGTGAAGATCTGCTCTTCCTTAGCCAGCGAGCGCGAATCGGTACCCTTCTTCAGATACGGGCCATAGCGGCCGTTCTGCGCGGTGATCATCACGCCGTCGTCCTCGCCCACCTCGCGCGGCAGGGAAAGCAGCTTGAGGGCCTCCTCCAAAGTCACGGTGGAGGGTTCCATGGAGCTAAACAGCGAAGCCGTACCCGGCTTGAGCTTGTTCTCGATGTACTCCTTGACGCGCTTTTCCTTCTGCTTTGCGGCCGTCTTGGTTTCCCAATTCTTGGCGCGCTTGCCTTCCTCGGCGCGCTGCTTGTCTTCCTCGGCACGCTCCTTGGCGACGACCTCCTCGGCCTCACCCTCGGCCTTCTCCCGCTCATCCTCGCGGACAACCTCGGTAACGTACGGTCCGAAGCGGCCCTCCTTGGCCACAATCATGCGGCCGTTTTCCGGGTTCTCGCCCAGCTCGCGGCCGCCCTGCGGAGTGGCGAAGAGCTTTTCCGCCAGCTCCTCGTTCAGGCCGTCCGGGGTGACGGTTTCGGATAGGTTAGCGCGCTGATACTCGATGCTTCCGTCATCGTTGGTACCAACGGCGCGCTCGATATACGGGCCGTAGCGGCCCACGCGGACGAAGACGTCGCGGCCCTCGGTGTCGGTATAAAGCAGTAGCGAGTTGACCTTGCGGGCGTCTATGGCTTCCAGGTTGACGTCGATAAGCGACTTCAAGCCGCCGTGACGGGCAATGGAAGCTGCCTTCTGCTCGTTGGCCTCGGCGTTGCCAAAGTAAAAACCATTGAGCCAAGCGGTGCCGTCCTCGATACCGGTGGCAATCTGGTCTAGCTCGTCTTCCATGGAAGAGGTGAAGTCATAATCCACCAGCTCGGTGAAGTTCTCCTCCAGCAGGCCCACGACGGCGAAGGCAACCCAGGAGGGCACCAACGCATTGCCGCGCGAGACCACATAGCCGCGGTCCTGGATGGTCTTGATGATGGACGCGTAGGTGGACGGGCGACCGATGCCCAGGTCCTCCATCTTCTTGACCAGGCTGGCTTCGGTATAGCGCGCCGGCGGGTTGGTGGAATGGCCCTCGGCGGAGACCTCCTTGGCGGTCAGGGCGCGGCCCTCCTCCAAGTGCGGCAGGCGGGTCTCGCCCTTCTTGTCACCCTTGGCGTCGTCCGCGCCGTAGGCCTTCAGGAAGCCGGGGAAGGTAATGGTGCGGCCGGTGGCGGAAAATTCCACGTCATAGCTGCCGTTATCCGTAGTGGCATTGCCCGCCACGGTGACCTTCATCGAGGTTCCCTTGGCATCGGCCATCTGGGAGGCGACGGTGCGCTTCCAAATCAGGTCATAGAGCTTAAACTCCTCCGCATCCAATTGGCCGGAGAGCTGGCCCGGGGTTGCGAAGGACTCGCCGGCCGGGCGGATAGCCTCGTGGGCCTCCTGGGAGTTTTTCACCTTGCGGTCATACACGCGCGGGGAATCAGAGACGTACTCTGCGCCATAGATGCTGGTAGCGGAATTGCGCGCAGCGGACAGGCCCTGCTTGGACAGCGAGGTGGAGTCCGTACGCATATAAGTAATGTGGCCGTTTTCGTACAGGCGCTGCGCAATGCGCATGGTGCGCTCAGAGGTAAAGTGCAGGCGGCGGCCAGCCTCCTGCTGCAGCGTCGAGGTCATAAACGGCGCATAGGGCTTGCGCGTATAGGGCTTGTGTTCGACCCCAGCGACTTCCATGCCCGCGCCTTGGAGCGCAGACTCCAAGGCCTTGGCCTGCGGCTCGGTGATGACGATGACGTCTTTGCTCTTGACGTTTCCGCGGTCATCAAAGTCGCGGCCCAAGGCCACGCGCTTGCTATTGACGGCCGTGAGGCGGGCGTCGAAAGTAGCGGGGTTGTCCGCGTCCGCAGCGCCGGTATCTAGCGTGGCGGCTAGGTCCCAATAGTCCGCAGGGATGAACGCCATGCGCTCGCGCTCGCGCTCGACGATGACGCGGGTGGCCACCGACTGCACGCGGCCGGCAGAAAGCCGCGGCATGACCTTCTTCCACAGCACCGGGGAGACCTCATAGCCGTAGAGTCGGTCGAGGATGCGGCGGGTTTCCTGGGCGTCGATAAGGTTGTAATCCAGATCGCGGGTATTGTCCGCGGCCTCTAGGATCGCGGACTTGGTGATCTCGTTAAAGACCATTCGGCGCACCGGAACCTTGGGCTTGAGCACCTCTAGCAGGTGCCAGGCGATGGCCTCGCCCTCGCGGTCGGGGTCTGTTGCGAGGTAGAGCTGATCGCACTGCTTCAGCTTGGACTTGAGGTCCGCGACCTTTTTCTTCTTATCGGGGCTCACCACATACAGCGGGGCGAAGTCATCCTCCGGGTTCACGCCGAGGCGCGCCCAGGATTCCTTCTTATACTTAGCCGGCACGTCCGCAGCGCCGCGGGGAAGATCGCGGATATGGCCCACGGAGGCCTCCACGATGTAGTTATCTCCGAGGTAAGGCTGAATCTTCTTCGCCTTCGTCGCCGACTCGACGATCACCAAGGTCTTTCCCGGCCCGGCTGCTTCTGCCACTTCGACTTCATCCCTTTCGATGATGCGAACAATAAGGTATGCACGCTTTCAGCAATCGCCCCTAGCGTACACAGTTGATCTGCATTTCCTTTCTCGCACCATATACGCGGTACTGCCAAAAGGCCGTTTTCAGGGGCACTATGTACCCCCACGGAACGGGTCTATACTGGCCTACTTAGAACGCCCAGTAGCTGTGAAAGCATTGTGGGGCACGATAGCACACCCAAGACGACGCCCGGGGAGGATTCATGGTTGACACCATCACTATGTGGATCGAAACCGTCATGTCCACAGAGTGGATCTACCCGCTGGTCGGCGTGCTGATCTTCGGTGACTGCTTCTTCCCCGTCCTGCCGTCTGAAATCCCGCTCAATATGGCCGGCGCTTGGTCCGGCTCCCAGGGCTTTCCACACCTGCCCACCATGTTTTTTGTAGCGCTCATTGCCGCCATGATGGGCGATAATCTCTGTTTCCTGCTGGGCACGCGCTTCATGCCCCTGCTCCAGCGCGTACCTAAGGGATCGAAGGCCTACGAGGGGCTCAACTGGGTCAAGCGCAATATGCGCCGCGGCGGCGGTGCGGCCATTATTATTGCCCGCTTCATTCCTTCAGCGCGCCTGTTTATGACCATCCTGCTGGGGTCCATGCGCTTCCCGTGGATCGTCTTTGTTTTCTTCGACACCATTGGCGTCGCGCTCTGGGCGGCCCAGGCACTCGCCATTGGATACTTGGGCGGCATGGCCTTTTCCAATTCGCCCGTGCTGGCCGTGGTGGTCAGCATCATCGCCGCCGTCATCATCGGCGTGGGCCTGCAGAAACTGCAGAATAAGTTCACCGAGTGGTGGGATACCCGCCGCGGCTACGCCGAAACGCCTTAACAGGAAGGCCAAAGCGGGAAGGCCTGAGCGAGGGAGCCGGCCGCCTAAACTACGGACACGGACTGGGCCTGCTCACCCTTCGGGCCGGAGCCTACCTCGAACGTGACCTGCTGGTTTTCTTCTAGGGTGCGAAAGCCGCTGCCCTGGATCTCGGAGTAGTGGACGAAGATATCGCCTTCGCCGTCCGCACGCTCGATGAAGCCGTAGCCCTTTTCAGAGTTAAACCACTTAACGGTTCCTTGTGCCATGGTGTGCAGTCCTTTTCTTGATTAGCGGTGCGGCGATTCCGCGCCGAGGGGTTCGGTAAATGCGTCCTTTAGCAGTACCTTAAAGTGTAAACACCGCACCAAGACATCATTGGCCTCATATCAGTGTGACACGTTCCACGCCAAAGCGATAGGCCTAACTCACGAGGGGGTAGAAATTGGCTCACCCGGAAACGGATAATCCCCCGGGAGAAGAGCTCCTCGAGTTCATCCAGCGCCGCCTCGATGAGTCCACTCTCACATTTCAGACCACCCTGCCGCCGCAGCGCGCGCAGTATGCCGAGTGGCCCGAGTGGGTGCTGCCGGAATTAAAGGAGAAGCTGGTAGATGGGGGCGTCGGCAAGCTATATAGGCATCAGGCTGAGCTCGCGCAAGCCGCCTGGGCCGGTGAGGATGCCGTGATTTCTACCGGCACATCCTCGGGAAAGTCCCTGGGCTACCAGCTGCCCATCCTGAGCCGGCTAGCGCAGGAGCCAACCACCTGCGCGCTCTATCTCACCCCCACCAAGGCACTGGGCTCGGACCAGCTGCAGGCCGTGCTCGAGCTGTGCCGGGGCATTCCGGCGCTCAGGGACGTAGTGCCCTCGCCCTATGACGGCGATACGCCGCAGGAATCCCGCGCGGGCGTGCGCGATCATTCGCGGTTCATTTTCTCCAATCCGGATATGGTGCATATGTCCCTGCTGGCGGCGCACGCGCGGTGGGCGCGGCTGCTGCGGCACCTGGAGTTCATCGTCATCGATGAATGCCATTCCTACCGGGGCGTATTCGGCGCCAACGTAGCGCTGGTGCTGCGGCGCCTGCTGCGCCTGTGCGCGCACTATGGCTCGCGGCCGACGGTTATTTATGCCTCGGCCACCATGAAGGACCCGGGCCGGCATGCGCAGCGCCTTACCGGCCGACCCGCCCGCGCGATTACGGAGGACACCGCCCCCACCGGCGCGCGCACCGTGGCGCTATGGGAACCGGGTTTTATCGAAGGGGCCGAGGGCGAGCACGGGGCGCCGGTGCGCCGCGCCGCCACCACCGAGGCGGCCGAGATGATGGCCTCCTTCATCGCAGAAGGCGCGCGCACCATGACCTTTGTGCGTTCGCGCCGCTCGGCCGAGGTGGTGGCCATGCGCGCGGCCGAGGTTCTCTCCGGTAGCCTCGGCCGGCCCGATTTTGCCCAGCGCATCGCCGCCTACCGCGCCGGTTACTTGGCCGAGGACCGCCGCACGTTGGAGCGCGCGCTTGATGACGCCTCCTTGCTCGGCGTCGCCACCACCTCCGCCCTCGAGCTGGGCATCGATGTCGGTGGGCTCGATGCCGTGGTCACGGCCGGTTTCCCGGGGACCGTCGCAAGTTTTTGGCAACAGGCAGGGCGCGCCGGCCGCCGCGGGCAAGGCTCGCTCGTGGTGCTCATCGCCCGCGACGAGCCGATGGATACCTACCTGGTCCACCATCCGGAGGCACTGCTGGGTCGGCCCGTGGAGGCCAGCGTTTTCAACCCGGCCAATCCGTATATCCTCTTCGGCCACGTCTATTGCGCTGCGGTGGAAAAGCCGCTGGATGATGCCACGATTGCCGCCTGGGGCGCGCAGGATGTGGTTCACCAGCTGGCTGAATCTGGCCTGCTGCGCCGCCGCGAGCGCGGCTGGTTCGCCGTGCCCATCCCTGCCCATACGCCGGAAGAGCTCTCCCCGGAGACGGCACATACCGCGGTTTCGCTGCGCGGCGGGGCGGGCGAGGAAGTCATGATCGTAGATTCCTCCGACGGCCGCCTGCTCGGCACCATCGATGCCGCCCGCGCTACCAGCCAAGTCCACCCCGGCGCGGTGTACCTGCACCAGGGCGAAAGTTTTGTCATCGAGGAGCTCATCCTCAGCGATTACCTGGCGCTGGCCCGCCCCGAGGCCCCGGACTATTCCACGACTCCGCGCTCCACCACGGATATCCGCATCCTGCGCGAGGCCGATAACCTGGTCAATTACTCCCCAGGACTATGGGTGGCGGACGTAGAGGTGGAGGTCACCGACCGCGTCACCGGCTACCAGGTGCGGCTTGCCGACGGCACCATTGGCGACGATATCCCCCTCGATCTCCCCGAACAGCGCCTGGTCACCCGGGCGGTGGCCTACACCATCGATCCGATGGCGCTTTCCGCGATGGGAGTTACCGCCTCCGATACGCCCGGCACCTTGCACGCGGCCGAGCACGCCGCGATCGGCCTGCTACCGCTTATCGCCACCTGCGACCGCTGGGACATTGGCGGCGTGTCCACCGCGTTGCACCCCGATACGCAGCTGCCTACCGTCTTTGTCTACGACGGCCACCCCGGCGGCGCCGGTTTTGCAGAGGAGGGCTTTCGCCGCTTCCCCGAATGGATCGAGGCCACCTTCGAGGCGGTGCGCTCTTGTCCGTGCGAGGCCGGTTGCCCGTCGTGCGTGCAATCGCCCAAGTGCGGTAACGGGAACAATCCGCTGAGCAAGGACGGCGCCATCAAGCTACTGGGTGCGCTGGTCACCATGACGCAGGACTAGCCGCGCTATTGCGTCTTGCCAGCTCATACCGGCCCGGCCTTCGCTTGAGTGGACCGTCCACGAACCGTGGCAGTGACGATGACGTCGCGGCCGGATTCGGTGCAGGTTTCTAAGGCGGCGTCGTTGAGCGCGGCGGTATCGCGCGCGGCGGCACAAGCATCTTCACCCGTAGCGAGGGCCCAGGCACCGGCAACCGCCGCGAGGTCGGCCGCCACTTGGGCCTCGTGGCGCGCGGCCACCCGCGAGCCCACTGCCACCACGATAAGCAGCAGGCTCACGATGGCGACGATGATGCCGGCCGCGGCAATGGTGGCATAGCCTTCCTCGCCGCAGCGCTTCGGCCTACTCATTTCCGCCCACCTCGGCTGGAAATACCGCCTCGGAGCGCATGGTGCCGACGGGGGCATCGACGCTTACCGACGCCCTCACCAACCCACCGCTTTCTTCCACGCTGACCTGGGCATCCTCGCGCGGGGGATGGTATTCGACGCCGATGGCGTGCGAACGCGCGGCCGCGCCCGCCATATCCACCGCGGCGATATAAGATGCCAGCGTGGCAATGGCACCCACGATTCCCGCCGCGACCAAGACCAGGGAGCTTAAAGCCAAGGCGGCCTCGATGGTCACGGAGCCATCGTCATCAAATACCCTGTGCATCATTCCTCCTTTCTGCCGGCAGGATGGGCCCGCCGGCCGTGGTGAGAGAGCGGCGCTAGCTCGGGGTATTCGAGAGGGCGTCGGTAATGATGCCCTCGATGGCATCGACCACCCCGCCGCCGTTGATGACCATGTAGAGCACCCCGGCAAGCGCGGCGGCCGCCAGAGAACCCATGGCATATTCAATGGTGCTCATCCCCTCGTCATTGCGGATGAGCTGGGAATACTTCTGAAGTGCGTGCATGATTAGTGTCCTTTCATGTGAGGTTTAGAGAAGTTGTGTGCCCAAACTGATAACTACGGGCGCAAGTCCTAGAACGATGAATGCTGGCAGGAAGCACACCGCCAGCGGGAGGGCGATAAATACTCCTGCGCGCTCCGCCTGTGCTGTGGCGTGGGCGGATGCTTCCGCGCGCAAAGAAGTACAGATTCGGTGGCATCCGGCCGCGATGGTGGCGCCGGATTGGCCCGACATGATGACAAGCTGCGCTAAGTCCTCCAGCCCCGCATGGCCCTTCATGTGGCCCCACGCGGACTGCGCGGGAACGCCCACACCGAGTAGCGCAGCGACGGTCTCCCACAGTTCCTTGGTCTGGGCATCCGCGGTGCGGGCCACCGCGGTGGTGGCGCCGTGCGCGGAGAGCCCTGCGGCCAGGCACGCTGCAAAAAGTTCGACGTCGCCAGCTACTGCCAACGGATCCAGCGGTGCTGCGGGCTTGAGCTTGCTTATCAGTCCCCCGCGCGCGGTCGGGCCATCGCGCGGGGTCTTGGCGGTGGTCTCGGTTGCGCTGGCAGGTGCCAGGCGGGCGGTGTGCGGCGGCAGGCCAATGAGGGCGGCGAGGGCGATAAAGATGAGCGGGGTCATGCGGCCGCCTTCCGGATAATGACGCGCGACCAGGCGAATCCGCAGCAGGCCAGCGCCACGCCCACCACGAGGAGAATGCCACCCAATCCGCCGCCTAAAAGGAAGCCGAGCGAGTTGGCGCCCATGGCCCCTCCCATGGCGATGCCAGCTATGGGCAGGCACGCGAGCACCGTGGCGGTGGCCTGGGGTCCTTGCAGGCTGGCGGAGGTGGATTGCTGGTGGCGTCGGGAAGCGTCGAGGCGGCTTTGCGCTTGGTCGAGCAAGCTGGCCACCGCGATACCGTGGTAGGTGGACAGCTCTAATAGGTGGCCTAGGCGGTTAAGTTCCGGCAGGGCCTTGCCGCCCTGCGCATCTATCAACGCCATGTGCGGCGGCGCACCGCGCGCGGCGAGGGCGGCCGTGGATTCTAGTGCTGCGGATACCTCGCGCGGGGTGGTGGCTGGAAGGGACTCCACGCCGCGGGCAAGCGCCCCAGCCAGGGTCGCCCCTGCGCGCAGGTCCGCGGTGACCACGCCCAGGTAAGCGGCCAGCCCCTCGCGGCCGCGCCGCTCCGCCCGCGCGGCCACCAGGTCTTTGACGTACCAGGACACGCACCACGCGATAATGGCGGCGGCAATGGCAATGCTGATGCGTCCCACCGAGTAGAAGACCAGGCTGCCGCAAAAGACTGCGCCTAAGATCACCACCGAGCTGGTCTGTACCCGGCGCGTGACCGAGGCCAGGCGGCCGGCACTCGAGGGCGCGGGTATAAGCAGCGCAGCGGCAAGGATGAGGTAGCTAAGCATGGCTGGCCTCTCCGGCATGCTCTCCCAGCAGCTGCGCGGAGAATTCCGCGAAGCCGTCTGCCGGGCCAGCTTCGGCGCTCCAGATGATGCGTGGAGTCACTGGGTTTCCCTCGAGCACGCCGATATGGGCGAGGCGGCGGCCCTGTGGGGTGCGCTCCATGGTCAGCACCATGTGCACAGCCGCAGCCAATTGCGAGTGCAGCGCCGCACGGTCCAAGCCACCGAGGGCGGCGAGAGCCTCCATGCGGGCTGGTACTTCAAAGAGGGAATTGGCGTGCAGCGTGCCGGCGCCTCCGTCGTGGCCGGTGTTGAGCGCAGCGAGGAGATCCACCACCTCGCGGCCGCGGATCTCGCCCACCACGATGCGGTCCGGCCGCATGCGCAGCGCTTGGCGCAGCAGTTGTGACATCGTGACCTCGCCGCTTCCCTCCGCGTTAGCCCGGCGCGAGACCACGCTGACGCAGTGCGGGTGGTGTGGGGAGAGCTCGGCGGTGTCCTCGATAACGAGGATGCGTTCGCGCTCGGAGACGGTTCCCAAAAGCGCGGAAAGCAGGGTGGTTTTGCCGGAACCGGTGCCGCCGATGACTAGGAAGGAAATCCGCTTGTCCACCACGGCGCGCAGCAGTGCTGCGATGTCTTCAGGCAGCGTGCCATTGTCTACAAGCTGGGGCAGGGTGGTCTGCGCTTGGCGCAGTACGCGCAGGCTCAGGCAAGTCCCGGCAACCGCGGGCGGGCTTAGCAAGGCGTGGACGCGCAGCACGACACCATCGGGGCGGGTGACGCGGCCATCGGCAAAGGGCTGCGCATCATCGAGGCGCGTGCCTGAAGCTGCCGCAAGCCGGCTGGCCAGCTGGCGGACCTCGGCATCATCGCGGAAGGTGATATCGGTGCGCTCAAGGCCTTCGCCGCGGTCCATGAATACCGCGTGTGGCCCGTTGACTACGACGTCTGTGACACCCTCGCGGCCAAGCACCGCATCGAGCGGTCCCAACCCGGTGGCGTCTTGGCGCAGGCGGCGCAGCAGGTCAAGCACCGCGACGTCACTAATCACGCCTGCTTCTGCGCGAATGCGCCGGGCCAGGGCTGCCGCATCATGCACCACGTCGGGCTCGGCGGCGATGATGCGCTGCATCTTTTCCAGCGTTTCTTGTGCTGCTTTATGCTCGCTCATACGCCGACCTCCTCGAGGACCGCGCGGGCGGCCTTGCGCAAGGGTGCGGGGAGGCGCTGCGGCAGGCCGCCGATTTCCACCGCGCGGGTGAGGCCCCGGAGCGTCGGCAATTCTGCCAGCACCGTGCTGTGGACGATGCGTTCTACTTCTGCCGCGCTTAACGACGCCCACTGGCGTTGCCGCAGCACCACCACGCATCTGCGCCGCGCAGCATCGAGACGCACCAGAAGTTGCGCGGCCGACGCGGCCGAGCGCACTTCCGCGGCCACCACGATGACCACGTGGGTACAGGCATCCGGGATGGTCTCCGGGGTGCAATCCACCACGCATAACCCTTCGCCTGCATGGGCCGCCCCTACCACTCGCGCAAGCAGGTCCTTGTCCAAGCGGAAGGGATCCGCGACGGTGCTGCGCGCGGCCGAGAGCACCGCTACTCCATCAGGCGTGGATGGCAGCGCGCGGTAGAGATCGGCGGCATCGATACTGCCATCGCCCACGGTAAGCTCCGGCCAGCGCGCCCCCGGTTCCGCTTCTATACCGAGCAGGAGGTCGAGGCCGCCGGAGTATGGGTGGGCGTCGATAAGCAGGGCGCGACCGTCAGCTGCGCATTGGGTGCGGGCCAACGCGGCCGCGAAGGTCGAAGCGCCCACCCCACCGCTCGCGCCCACCACGGCGATGGTCGCACTGCCCGGCCGCGCTTCCTGCGGCGCGCCCGCAGCGGCAATGCTCGCCAGCAACTCCTTCACCTGGGCGGGGATGATAAAGGCGCTCTCCGCATGGCAGGCGAGCGCCGCCTCGTAATCAATCGGTCCGGGGTCCGCGGCCAGGAAAAGCACCGGCGCAGGCGCGGTGTCGGTGCGCCGCGCTGCTGCCACCACGCGGGCCATGAGGGAATCAACCAGCACCGCATAGGCGCCAGGCAAGCTGCGCGGAATATCGCGGGGATCGGTTACAGTCAGCACATCGTGGCTGGTAGCAGCCGCGGCGTGAACGGCCTCGGCGCGCAGCGCTTCGTCACCAATGGCGACGACGATGACGGCGGAATCAGGGTGTAGTGCGTTCATGCCTCATAGCTTGAAGCATTCGCGCAACCGCAACGAGGCTCCGGCAGCAGTGCTGTGGATAACCCGCCAGAAGTCACCATGTGGACCTAGTTTGGTTGTCGTTTCAACCAAAAATCTGTGGATAACCGGCGCCGCACGGCGGTAGATATAGGTGACGGCCCGCGCATCGGGGGGTGTGCGCGCGGGCCGTCAGTAACCCGGCCTCGGGGGGTGAGCCGGGGCAGGCCGCACGGTATATCGGGGCCTTGCACGGCTTATTATGACATGTTCGCCACCCAATCACAACAGCTAACAGCAGATTTCCACGGTCACGGCGCTGACCTGCACCGAATGCATGTTCACCCAGCGCCACCCCCACGCGGACTCCCAATCCCACATTAGTGACATACAAATCACCGCTAACATCAGCCACTTCTACACCAGCAAGCGTTAAGTGCGGCTACACTCGGCAGCACATCATGACTACTTCCCGCGAGCCCCGTCATCCCCGCCGCGCCACCACCCGCGCTGGCGGCGACCCCGCACGCACCGCGGCGTTTTTCGATCTCGATAAGACCATCATCGCCACCTCCTCGGCCTATGCGTTTGGCCGCGAGTTCCTCCACAACGGGCTCATCTCGCCGGCCGAAGCACTGCAGCTATCACTTGCTAAGGCCAGCTATATGTTCTCCGGTTTGACCAGCGAAGGCATGGATTCCACCCGCGACCAACTCACCGCAATGGTCACCGGATGGTCCGTGGACGAGGTGCGCGCCATCGCCCGCGACACCATGCATCACGTGGTCACGCCCTCCATTTATGCTGAGGCCCGCGAACTTATCCGCGCCCACCGCGCCGCTGGCCACCACGTGGTCATTGTCTCTGCCTCCGCGGCCGTGCTGGTGGACATCATCGCAGAAGAACTCGGCGTCGAGCACGTCATTGCCACCGAATTGGCAGAGGAAAACGGCCGCTTTACCGGGGAGGTGCTCTTTTATTGCAAGGGCCCCACTAAAGCAGAGGCACTGGATCAGACCGCAGCGGCAGAAAACCTCGACCTTAATGCCAGCTACGCCTACTCGGATTCCGCTACGGATATCCCGATGCTAGAAAAGGTAGGCCACCCCGTCGCCGTCAACCCAGACAAGCAACTAAAGCGCCACGCCCTCGCCCACGAGTGGAATATCCGCTCCTTTAAGGACCCGGTGCCGCTCCTTCCTGCACCGACCGCCAAGGAAATTGGAATCGGCGCTTCCGTTCTGGCGGGTACCGCGGCAGTTATCGGCGCTGGCCTGTGGCTAACGCAGCATCCGGGCCGCCCTGGCCCGCCCAAGCGGGGCCCACGGCGCGCCTCCTAGGCCGCGCGGGCAATCGCGTCGGCTTCTTTGCCACCGGCGGTCCAGGCGGCGAGGTGGGTTAAGAGGGCGTCGGCAAGCGCTGTGCGATAGTTGCCCACCGCGGCGGCATATTCGGCGCGGTGGCGGGTGTAGTAGACCTCGGGCACGGCAAAACCACGCGGGTCAAAGCCCGTATGCACCGCGGCAAGGCGGGAGGCAACGCGCGCGACGAGGCCACTGCGAGGGCCAAAGAACTCGCCGGCGGCAATCTCGGCATGGACCACGCTCGGCAGCAAGAGATCGAAGGCGGGACCGCCACCCTGCGCGATGAGCCGGCCTAACCCTTGCAAGCGCGCACTCTCGCCGGTCGGAATGCCGGTGCCTCCGGCCGCGACGTCGATGCGCGCCAGCACCTGCAGCGGTGCCCGCGCAAAGGATCGCACCGTAGCATCTAAGAGTTCTGGGGCGGCCACGGAATAGGCGCTGACAGCGCTGGCCAGCGGCCCTTCTTCCATATCTTCTGGTCCCGGGTGTGGGGGGATGGCGTGGCCGTCCAGCGCCACGCTGGCACGGGCGCCGCGCATGAGAGATTCGGCGGAGATGACCTCAAACTTGCGCAATCCTGCAGGTCGGCGGTGTGCACGGGCAATGGCAGCGGCGGCCTTTTCTGCACTTTCTTTTACCCCCGGCAGGCGAAACAGCGGGGATAACGCGTCATTTTCTGACATATCCATTAGGATAGCCGTGGAAGTCCCTAAGTATGCGTGGCACCATGGGATAATAGTGATTCCATTATTGTTGGGGACATTACAAGGTTTAGATAAACGCGAGGAGAATTAATCGTGAGCAACGATGGACTTTTTACCGACGGTACTGATCAATTTGCACCGAAGGTGAACTCGATCCCTTTGAGTGACGTGGATACATCCTCGTCCGAGACCTCGGTAGGCCAGCTGGTCTCCAACGCCACCGAGCAGATGTCCCAGCTCGTGCGCTCCGAGGTGGAACTAGCCAAGACCGAGCTGGCAGAGTCTGCTAAGAAGGGCGGCATCGGTGCAGGCCTCTTCGGCGGCGCAGGCACCATCGCGCTGTATAGCTCTTTCTTCTTTTTCTTCTTCCTGGCCGAGCTCCTCGCCGTCTGGCTGGACCGCTGGGCAGCGTTCCTGATCGTCTTCCTGATCATGATCGTTCTCGCCGGCATCCTGGCCTTCGTTGGCCTGAAGAACGTCAAGCAGGTCAAGGCCCCGCAGAAGACCATTGACTCCACCAAGGAGCTCAAGAACTTAGTTCCGGGCAAGGCGCAGAAGTCCCTGGACCGTAAGAACACCAACGGCCTCTACACCTAAACCGGCAGGCGCCACGCGTACGTGCACGCCTCTATCCGCCCTAGCTAGCCTGGGGCGGATTTTGTGTACTTCCGCCCCCTCTTCTCTACCGTTTCTGCCCCAACTATAGAAAGGCGGCACCATGGCCTTCGCACCCCTGCCCCCCTCAACGGTGGAGCTGGATGGACCTTATGCGCATGAGTTCGTCCACACCCGCGGCATTCGCCTGCACGTCGCCACGGCGGGCGATAGCACGCAGCCACTCGTGGTGCTCATCCACGGCGCCTTCGGCGGATGGTTCGATTACCAGGAGGTCATAGCGCCGATTGCACAACGCGGCTTCCACGTCGCGGCCGTGGATATGCGGGGCTTTGGTATGTCCGATAAGCCGCCCATTGATGCGGGGCAGGATATCCGCACTTTGGTGGGCGATATCAGCGGTCTTATCCAAGCCTTGGGCCACGACGACGCCTTTGTAGTAGGCGCCGATACCGGCGGCGCCGTGGCATGGTGCTTGGCGGCAGAGCGCCCTGAGCGGGTGCGCGGCCTGGCCTCCATTTCCGCCGCCCACCCGGTGGATCTGCGCCGCGCGATTGCTGCCCGGCCGTGGGACTTTGGGTGGATTAACCTGCGCTCGTTGCTGTGCCGCCTGCCGCGCGTTACCCGCGCCCAAAACCTGCTGCTTAGCCCGCGCGCCTACCGCAAGGAGTTGGAGCTGGATACGGGGCCTTCGCTTGCCGACGCCGCCCTAGACCGCATCCTCGATCTCCGCCTGCGCGCCTCCCGCATCGGCAGCGTCCGCCGTGGAATCTTGTGGAACCACCGCATGCGCACCGCCGTGGTCCCCTTGACCTGGGTAGAACTGACAGTAGAGCGTCCCGTGCTCTTCATCCACGCCCAGCAGCGACTGTGGAACCCCGTGGTCCGCCGCGCCGCCTCGCGCGCCCGCCGCGGATTTACCGCCACGACCGTCCCCGGCGCGAAGAACCTTCCGCACCTGGAAGCACCGGCGGATTTCGTTTCCACGCTAGCGGCCTGGCTACAAGAACATCGCTAGTGCGCCACGCACTCCCCGGTATCAACCGGGTGGGTAAGCCGCGTGATGTCTCCGATCTGGGCATTGACCTCATCGGCGGTTAGGGCATAGCCCGTCTCGGAATCATCCACCGAGGCACCGAAGACCACGCCGAGGACCTCGCCGGCCGTGTTGACCAGCGGCCCGCCGGAATTTCCTTGTTGGATCTTGCCGCGCACGGTGTAGGAATCGCGTTCCACGCGACCATGCGAGTAGATATCCGGGCCGGAAATGGTGATGCGATCGCGCACGCGCGCCATCTCGGCGTCGAAAGGCCCAGAGTGCGGGAAGCCCATGACCATGGCATCATCGCCCGTCTGGGCCGGGGCCTGGGCCCACGGCAGCGGATCGATGCCCAGGTCGCGCGAGTGCAGCACCGCCACATCCACATCCGGGTTGTAGTAGACCACGGTCGCGTCCTTGAGGCCCACCTTGGTATCCAAACGCACGGTCTGCGTGCCGGCCACTACGTGAGCATTGGTGATCACGTAGTCATCGGCCGCCACGAAGCCGGAACCCATGAGGCGGCGGGAGCACTCTTCGGCGTCGCCAAGCACGTGAATGATAGACGGCCGCATACGCCGCACCATCTCCGGATCCTGCACGTCTGGGTCCGGCTCTTCTACTTCCTCGGTGCTAATCGAGTTTTGCCACGGCGAGACTAGCGGCGGCAGGCCGGACTCGTTGAGCATCGCCGCCACCCCATTGGGCAGCGACGCTACCTGCGCCGGCGCGGCCGAGTTGAGCTTGCCCAAGATGCGGGAATCGCGCAGGCCCTGGCCCGCCACCCCACCTAAGTTGGTGGCCACGGGGATAGAAATGAGCCAAATAACCACCAAGGCGGCAAAGGCTTGAAAAACCGCACCCACGGCGGAATCGAGGCGCTGCGTCTTGCGCGCCTTCATGCGATCGCGCACGCTGCCACCCAACGAGGATCCGATAAGCTGCCCGACGCCCACAAAAAGCACCAGGATTCCCACCAATAGCAGCAAGCGCAGCGAGGGTTGATCCACCAAACGCAGGGCGGCCGGGGCCACGGCAATGCCTAGCACTACCCCAGCGCCCACACCAATGGAGGCCAATACCGCCGCGAGGGCACCATTGCGCCACCCACTCAGGAGCGCTATGAGGACGGCGACCACAATCAGGCCGTCAACGATGAGCGCAGGAGTCATGGCTATGGGTTCTTTCTATCTGGGAGTTAAAACGAATACGTACCGCGGCACAAGCGGTTAGGACATCTTCTCATTATTGCGGGAGTTTGTGAGGGAGTCACGCAGGTCCATGACTGAATTGTTATCCCATGGAACGCTCCACCCGGCGTGCTGCAATAGTGCCGAGAGCACACCGGCGGTAAAGCCCCAAATGACGTAGCCATTGGCGTGAAATGCTGGTCCTTGCCATTTCCTAAAGCCCACCATGAAGCGGTTGCGCGGATCGACCAACTCCCGGATCGGTACGAGAAACACGTCATCGGTTTCATCGGGGCTGGCGGGATAGACCTCCCCCGGCTGGGTCCAATGCGCCAGAATGGGGCTCACCGGATTGCCGGTGGCGCGGATATGCAGCTGATCCCACTGCTCCAGCGGGGTCACGGAGTTGCGCTGCAGATCCGTTTCCTCCCAGGCTTCCCGCAGCGCGGTATCCACCAGGGAGGTATCGGCGGGATCCCGGCGGCCGCCGGGAAAGGCAATCTGGCCCGAGTGCGAGCGCATGGACGGCGAGCGATGCGTGAGCAAAATGCTGGCCTCCTCCGCGCTCTCACCGCTCAGCAGCATGAGCACAGCCGCTTCCCGCTTAACTGGTACCTGCACATTGGTGCCATTGAGGGACGAAGCCTGCCGGTTGCCAATGAGCTCTTGCACCTGGCTGGGGTCTACCCCCAGCGCCGGCTTGAGCCAATCTGGCGTGCGCTCGGGAAGGAGTTGACTCATGCCGCAATCGCCTCCTCCACGGCCTTTTCAATCTCCGCTGCGGAGCTAAACGGTTGCGCAAATTGCTTGCGCACCTCACCGTCCTTTAACACCACGGTCACCGGCACCACGCCCGGCAGGCCCAGCTCACCGGCAAACTTATTATCCGAATCCTGGAAGCTCGGCAGCTCCACGCCCAAGTCATTCAGGAAGGCCGCACCATTTCCCGCGTTCTTATCCGCGTGCACGCCCACGACCTGCCAGTCCGGATGCGTTTCCGCCACATCCTGCAGATAGGGAAGTTCCGCGCGGCACGGCTCGCACCACCACGCCCACACGTTAACCACGGCTATGCCCTCATCGGCGGGCTTTCCGGCAGCCGCACCACCTAGGCACTCCAGCTCTACCCCAGCCACGGTGCCGGCCGGGCAGTCTGGGCGCTGCGGGACTTCTTGCGGGGAAGCCTCGCTTGGCGACGCCTCCTCGGATCCGCCCCCACCCCGTAACTGCGAGACCCCCACGACCGCGATAACGGCAATGAGGATCGCGGCAATCACCGTGCCAAGGACGTAGTTCTTCATACCGTTAGCCTAGCGCCCACGAGCAGCTGGACACATATCCCACAGAACGCATGCATCGCACTCCGGCGTGCGCGCATGGCAGACCTGGCGCCCGTGGAAGATGACGCGGTGTGAAAACATCGTCCACTCTTCTTCCGGCACGAGCTTAGCGATGTCCCTCTCAATCTTGACCGGCGTCTTCTCCCCCGTCAGCCCGAGCCGCTGCATGAGGCGGCCGAAGTGCGTATCCACGGTCAGTCCGGGGACCCCGAAGGCATTTCCGAGCACCACCAGTGCGGTCTTGCGCCCGACGCCGGGCAGGCTGGTCAGTTCCTTGACCGTGCGCGGGACCTCGCCTTGAAAATCTGCCACCAGCTTCTCCCCAATGCCCAAAAGGTGCCCCGCCTTGGCGCGCTGAAAGCCAAGCGGCCGCAGGATGCTCTCCAAGTCCGAGCGCTGCGCGGAAGCATAATCCGCCGCCTCTGGGTAGCGGGCAAAGAGTTCAGGGGTCACCGAATTCACGCGTTCATCCGTACATTGCGCAGAAAGAACGGTGGCAACGAGCAGCTGCAGCGGGGAGTCATAATCCAAGGCACACCGTGCATCCGGGTACTCCTGCGCCAAACGCCGATTTACCTCCGGTGCGCGCAGCTCCGGCGCGCTGGCCGCTGACAGTGCTGAATTCATGGGGTTTAGCTTAGTAGACTAGGAAAACATGATTTCACTCGTGATTCTGGTACCACTTGCCATCGCCCTTTTCGCCCTCCTGATGGAAAAGCTTGAGGCAGTCGTTTTTGCTGACTAGGCCGGAAAACTGCTGGCCTGAACCGTGCACTAGCACGAGTAGAGTTTCTATAGTGTGACAAAATTTCACTGAAGTACCAAAAGTGACCAATTACACTGTAAGATGAAACGCGTTACACAGTGACCCCGCTTGTTCCGCATTGTCGAGTGCACGAAAGACCGCACCCAGATGTGGCACAGGCTCATCTATGGACTTTCGTAGTCGACATCCAAGGAGTAAAACGTGGAAGGCGTACAGGACATCCTCTCCCGCGCCGGAATCTTCCAAGGCGTTGATCCCGTTGCAGTGCAGCACCTAATCGAGCAGATGGAGACCGTGCGCTACCCGCGCGGAACCACCATCTTCGACGAAGGCGAGCCTGGTGATCGCTTGTACATCATCACCTCGGGCAAGATTAAGCTCGCCCGCCACGCCCCAGATGGCCGCGAAAACCTCCTGACCGTCATGGGCCCATCCGATATGTTTGGCGAGCTGTCCATCTTCGATCCGGGCCCGCGCACCTCTTCCGCAGTGTGCGTGACCGAGGTTCAGGCCGCCACCATGAACTCCGAGCTGCTCAAGAAGTGGGTTGGTGACCACCCCGAAATCGCCCAGCAGCTGCTGCGCGTGCTGGCTCGCCGCCTGCGCCGCACCAACGCTAACCTGGCTGATCTCATCTTCACCGACGTTCCGGGCCGCGTGGCAAAGACCTTGCTGCAGCTGGCTAACCGCTTCGGCGTCCAGGAAGGCAGCGCCCTGCGCGTGAACCACGACCTCACCCAGGAAGAGATTGCCCAGCTGGTGGGCGCTTCCCGTGAGACCGTCAACAAGGCGCTGGCCACCTTCGCACACCGCGGTTGGATCCGCCTCGAGGGCAAGTCCGTGCTCATCGTCGATACCGAGCACCTCGCCCGCCGCGCTCGCTAAGACCGCGCCGGCTCACGACCCCGCCTCGGCGGGGTTTCGCTGGTTTTACCCCCCTTAACCAGTTCCACACCACACTTGTGGCCACGGTACGCTCCACACCGCACTGCCGGCGGGCCATACCGTGGCCACACGTTGACCCTGCGCGCCTCCTTCCTCAGCCCACAGAACAATTAAGCCCCTCTTCCCACCAAAAAGGAAGAGGGGCCAATGGAAATAGGCTTATTTAGCCTCGCCGTCCAAGTACTTCAGCGCGGTGCGCGTGGACTGCTCCGCAGCGTGGCGCAGCACCGGGTCCACATCGTCATACATCTCGTTGACCAGGGTATTCAGATCTACATCATCGCCTAGGCGGGAGCGGATCTCCTTAATCTGGTCAAGGCGGTAGTGGCGGCGGTCAATGTACTTGCGGGCCACCTGAGAGGTGTCATCCAAGTCTGGTCCGTGTCCCGGGAACAGCGCAATATCCTTACCGCGCTCTTCCAAGGTGTCGAGGGTGCGCAGGTAATCGGCCAAGTTACCGTCCGTCTCCGAAAGGAGAACGGTGTGGCGGCCGGCGATGGTGTCACCGGAGATAATGCCTTCGAGGCGGGAATTTGCTACCTCGCCGCTCCACACAAAGAAGCAGGTAGAATCCGCGGTATGCCCTGGGGTGTGCACGACCTCGAGACTTGGGGTGATGCCATCGAGGGAGATGTGCTCGCCGTCCTGGAGGGCCTCGGCACCATTGCAGTAGCTCGGATCGAAGGCGCGGATGGGGGCGCCGGTCATCTGCCGCAAGCGTTGTGCGCCCGAAGCGTGGTCATCATGGCGATGGGTAATCAAAATCAAAGCCACCTCACCTGCGTTGCGGTGCACAACGTTGAGATGGCCTTCATCCTCGGGACCCGGATCCACGACGATCGCCCGAGAGTCTTCAGCGGCGCGAATAATCCACGTATTCGTCCCCTCAAGGGCGGTGTAGCTGGGGTTATCACAAAGGACTACGCCAACGGACTGGCTGACGGGACGCAATTGACTATATGCGGGGTGCTCCATAGTTACTAGCCTATCCGATCAAGCAGCAATTTCTACGATTAGTTCGATCTCTACCGGGGCGTTTTTAGGCAACGCAGCTACGCCCACAGCGGAGCGAGCATGCTTTCCAGCATCCCCAAAGACCTCACCGATGAAATCGGAGGCACCATTGATAACTACCGGTTGGTCTGCATAGGCCGGATCGGAGGCCACAAACCCCACGATTTTTACCACGCGGGAGACATTGTCCAAGCCAACTTCGGCATCGATAGCGGCAAGAGCATTCAGCGCCGCGATACGAGCCTGTTCCTGGGCTTGTTCCGTGGTGACTTCGGCGCCAACCTTGCCGGTGAACGGCAGGGCGCCTTCCACGAGGGGAAGCTGGCCAGAGGTCCAGACCTGATCACCCACGCGCACGGCCGGCACATAGGAAGCTAGCGGCTTGGCGACGCCCGGTAGCTCATACCCCAGCTCCCGCAAGCGAGCATGAAAGCCCATTTACTCTGCCACCTCGCGCTTGAAGTAGGCCACGACGTTTTCCGGGTTAGGACCCGGGGTGACGGTGACCAGTTCCCAGCCATCTTCACCCCAAGAATCGAGGATCTGCTTGGTGGCGTGGGTAAGGACAGGTGCGGTTGCGTATTCCCATTTAGTCATGGGGCCCATTCTAACTATTAAATACGCCCCACGCCGTCTAAATTCTTAAATCCCGACGAGCTCACCACCCTGGGCCAAGTAGTGGGCCCAATCCGTAATGTGGGGGTTCTTGCGCAGCAGGGCTCGGCGCTGGCGCTCGGTCAGCCCGCCCCACACACCGAACTCGACGCGATTATCCAGGGCGTCGGCGCGGCATTCGGTCAACACCGGGCAGTGGCGGCAAATGACCGCCGCCTTGCGCTGTTCCGCACCGCGAACAAATAGGGCATCCGGGTCGCCCTTGCGGCATTTGGCCTGGGTGACCCACTCACCACGCTCGGGATTTCGGGCTGTATTAGACATTCCAGCAGTCTTCACACGAACGGTCATGGGTGAGTGTGCTCCTTCCCAGACGGAATACTATGTAACGCATCTGAGTCTATTCATCCAGGTAGAAGATTGTCTAACACGTCACACTTTAGGGGGTGCGAGTGATCTTCCACCTACCAAGGGCAACCACGTAGTGTATGGGGCGTGACTGTCATCAAATCTTTGGCCAAGATAGCCCTGTCTACGGTCTTGGTAGGAGCGCTCATCGCCCTGGCTCTTGCCCCCTTCGCGGGCATTTCCGGTGTGGCGATTGCCCGCACTAACGAAACCATGCAATCTGACCTGCAAGATCTGACTGCCGGCAATATCCCAGGCGTCACCACAATCAAAGACGCCAAGGGCAAGGACATGGCTTATGTCTTCAGCCAACGCCGCCACCCGGTAGAGAGCAAGAAGATCTCTAAGGCCATGAAAAACGCCATCGTCTCCATTGAGGACGAGCGCTTTTATGATCACGAAGGCGTGGACTTCCAGGGAAATTTCCGCGCGCTATGGACAAACCTGACGTCAGGCGGCGTCTCCCAGGGCGCTTCCACCATCGATCAGCAGTACGTCAAGAACTACCTGTTGCTAGTCTCTGCCACCACCGATGAAGAGCGCGCCGCGGCCACCGAGCAATCCGTGGCCCGCAAGCTGCGCGAGATGCGTATGGCCACCAAGATGGATGCGGAATTGGATAAGGAGGACATCCTCACCAACTATCTCAACCTGGTGTCTTTTGGTAACCATGCCTACGGCGTCGAGGCGGCGGCCCGCACCTACTTTGACACGCATGCTTCCGAGCTCACGGTGCCGCAGGCAGCAATGCTGGCCGGCATGGTCCAATCCTCTGAGCGCCTCAATCCCTATACCAACGCCGAGGAAGTAACCGACCGACGCAACCTAGTCCTGCAATCCATGGCGGATAATGGCCATATCAAGCAACAGGAAGCGGATAAGTATAAGGAGGAGAAGCTGGGCGTCGGCAAGAAGCCCAAAACGCTGGCCAATGGCTGCATCGGCGCCGGCGACCGCGGTTTCTTCTGTGATTATGTGCTGAAATACCTGGATAAAAAGGGCATTAGCGAGGATCAGCTGGCGCGCGGCGGTTACACCATCAAGACCACGCTGGATCCAACGGTGCAGGACAAGGCCCTCGAGTCCGTCCAAAGCCATACCAATCCGGATGCCCAGGGCGTGGCCGAAGTCATGAACGTCATCAAGCCCGGCAGGTCGGACCGCAAGGTGCTGGCCATGGTCTCCTCGCGCGATTACGGCTTGGACCTAGATAAAAATGAGACCATCCTGCCGCAGCCCTACTCCTTGGTGGGCAACGGTGCAGGTTCAGTCTTCAAGGTCTTTACCGCCGCGGCCGCGCTCGAAGCGGGCTATGGCATCAAAAACACCGTGGATGTGCCCACCCGCTACGAGGCGGAGGGCCTAGGCCATGGTGGCGCCGCCGGCTGCCCGGCGGACCGCTACTGCGTGGAAAACGCTGGTTCCTATAAGGCCACGATGACGCTGCAGGAAGCGCTGGCACACTCCCCCAATACGCCGTTTATCAAGCTCACGGAGCAGGTGGGCGTTGCACCCATCGTCGATATGGCCGTTCGTTTGGGCCTGCGCTCCTACGATGACAAGGGCAGCTTTGATAAAGACACCTCGATTGCTCAGCACACCAAGGACGCCAACTCCGGCTCCTTCACCTTGGGCCCGGACCAGGTCAACCCGCTGGAGCTTTCCAATGTCGGCGCCACGCTGGCCGCGGATGGCAGGTGGTGTGAGCCCAACCCCATCTCCCAGGTTACGGATAAGGAAGGCAACGAGGTCTATCTCAAGGAAACCCCGTGTGAGCAGGCCGTTGATAAGGACGTAGCCCGCGCGATGAGCAATGCCCTGTCCGAGGACGCCAAGCAAGGCACCGCCAAGGATGCCGCCCAGGCGGCCGGTTACTCCAGCCCAATCGCGGCCAAGACCGGCACCACCGAGTCCAACCAGTCCTCCGCATTCTTGGGATTCAACGAGGGCATTTCCGCCGCGCCGTATATCTATAACGATGGCACCTCCACCGTCCCGCTGTGTACCGGACCGGTGCGCCAGTGCGCGGGTTGGGGCAACCTCTACGGCGGCTTGGAACCGGCGCAGACCTTCTTCAGCATGGCTACGCAGCTGCCGATAGCGACCAAGGCCGGACTGCCGAACTACAACAAGAAGTACGACAACGGCACCACGGCCGATAAGACCCTTGATAGCCTGCGCGGCAAGTCCGAGACCGAGGCCCGCCAGACCTTGGAGTCCAAGGGCTACGTGGTCAAGACCTCCCGGGTCATCGGCGGCAATGTTCCTTATGGCCGCGTGGTTCGCGCGATTACCGGCAAGGACGGCAAGAAGAAGGGCGCGGAGATTACGCTGCAGCTTTCCGACGGCGCCGGGGCCTCCCAATCCCCTTCCTCCGGCGTGGCCGACGCCAACTCCACCGGCGCACAAAATAGCACCGGCGGCGGTAATGCCGACGGTGCTACGAGCCCGGGCCGCTCGACTGGCGGCACAGGCGGCGGAACGGGCAACGGCGGTGGCGGTACCGGCGGCGGGTTCTCGCCGGAAGACTTTGGCATCCGCCAAGAGGACATCGATAGCTTTGCCAACGACGTCCGCAGCCTGCTTGGCCGCTAAGCCTCGCCCGTTGCGGTCTCGCCCGCTTTAGCTCAGCTGGGACTTGACCTCGGCGGACAGGCGCTTGCCATCCGCCTGGCCGGCGGCCTTGGCATTGGCCACCTTCATTACTGCACCCATCTGCTTCATGGTGGGTGCTTCGCCGTTTTCGGCCTCAACCTCCGCGATAGATTCCTTCACCAAAGCCTGCAGCTCGGACTCGTCCAGCTGGCGGGGTTGGTAGGCCTCGAAGAAGGGGACGTCGGCAAGCTCGGCTTCCGCCAGCTCCGGACGGCCGTTGTCCTCATAAACCTCGGCGGACTCGCGACGCTTTTTGATTTCGCGCGCAATCACCTTGAGGATATCGGCGTCCTCCAGCTCATGCCGGGAACCATTGGTCTCCTCGGCCTGGATGGCGGCCAGCAAGGCGCGGATGGCCCTGGTGCGCTGCTTCTCCTTGGCCTTCATTGCGGTTTTCAGATCTGCACGGATGGATTGTTTTAGCTCGCTCATGCCTATCAATGTACGCCAGGTAGTGTGGTAGCCGTGAAACTTTTACGTATTCTTGGCGGCCTCACCGCTGCCGGCCTGGGCGCCGCGGCATGGGGCTATAGCGAACTGACCAAATTCGAGCTCAAGGAATATACGCTCCCCCTCCTGCCCAAGGGCACGCTGCGCGGTAAGCCAGAATTTCGGCTGCTGCATCTGTCCGATCTGCATATGATCCCCGGCCAGGAGACCAAGATTGCCTGGGTTTCTGCCCTCGACGCCCTGGAGCCGGACCTCGTGGTCAACACTGGCGATAATCTCTCCGACCAGCAGGCCGTTCCCGATACGTTGCGCGCTCTCGGCCCTTTGCTGGCCCGCCCCGGCCTCTTCGTCTTCGGCACCAATGATTACTGGGCACCGCAGCCGGTCAATCCCTTCAAGTACCTGCTGGGCAAAAAGCGCGAGCCCTCCTACGTGGACTTGCCATGGCGCGGTATGCGCGCCGCCTTCTTGGAGCACGGCTGGCGCGATGCCAACCAGGCCCGCCATGAATTCAAGGTAGGCAACGTCCGCCTTGCCGCCGCCGGCGTGGACGATCCGCACCACGATCTGGATGACTACTCCGAAATCGCCGGCCCGCCCAACGAGGACGCCGACTTGTCCCTGGCGCTCCTCCACGCCCCCGAGCCCCGCGTGCTGGAAAAGTTCGCGGACGATGGCTACCAACTTTCCCTGTCCGGCCACACTCACGGCGGCCAGATCTGCCTGCCCGGCTCCCGCGCACTGGTAACCAATTGCGGCATCGACCGCGACCGCGTGCAGGGCCTCCACGACTTCGGCCCGATGAAGATGCATGTTTCCAATGGTCTGGGCACCTCCAAATTCGCCCCGGTGCGCATTTTCTGCCGCCCTTCCGCCACTCTGCTGAAAATCACCGAGGTGGACTAAACCCAGCCACCTGCCGTTTTGTTGATTGCGCTCAGCTTGCGTTAAAGTATCCAGGTACCGCTTTTCAAGGCGGAACGCCGGGATATGGCGCAGGTTGGTAGCGCGCTTCGTTCGGGACGAAGAGGTCGCAGGTTCAAATCCTGTTATCCCGACCAATAGCCCGCAGCTTTGCTGCGGGCCTTTTTCGTTGTTACGCCAGCATTCCCGTAAATAGCGCCACGGCAACCAAGATGGCGGAGAAAATCCACGCAATTGGGAAAGCCAGCTTGAGGTATTTACCCATCTGACCTTCCGCAAGCCCCAGCGCCAACCACAATGCAGGAGAGAAGGGCGAAACAAAGGTGCCCACCACGTTGCCGATAATGAGCGCGCAGGCCGCACCCATGCCGCTGACCCCAAAGCTTTCAACAGTTCCTTGAACAATAGGAAGCACTGAGAAGTAATAAGCATCCGTCGAGGTCAACAAATCTAGCGGCACACCGAAGAAGCCCACGATCACATGGAGGTGCGGTGCGACGCTCTCTGGCAGAACGTTCACTAGTGTCAGTGCGATTTCCTCAAGCATTTTGGTTTCATTGAGGACACCCAAGAACATAGCGGCTGCAAGGATGACGCCTGCCATGGCCAAGGCATTGGGCGCGTGCCGTCGCAGGGCCTCACCCTGCTCCATGGGACCGCTGAAGTTGATAGCCAGAGTGATGGTCGTGGCAATGAGAAAGGCTGGGGCGGGCGGGACTACGCCCGAGAGCAAGGCCACCAAAACGGCAAGTGCAACGACGATATTGACCACGGTTACCCAGCGCCCTGTGCGGATGTGGTAGCCCAATTTATGTTGTTCACGCACCTGTGCAGCAGCGAATTCATCGGCCAATGCGTTAACGTCCACTGCAGTACCACCCGCTAGTTCTCCGCTTTCGCGCAGGCCCGCTATGCGTCGCTGTTCCCACCACCCCAAAAGCGCAGCCAAGAGGAATACCAGCACAATCGCCACGCCTTGAATAGGCAGGAGTTGCACCCAGATGGCATTGGGCTCCTGATCGACCACAGCACCGGCGCGGCCCAGCGGGCCGCCCCAAGGAACCATGTTCATGACCGAGGCAGCCATCGCCACAATGGTAATGAGCACGTAGCGCGACATGTTCAGCGCACGGTAGAGCGGCAAGAGGGCCGGGATGGTGATGAGGAAGGTAGTAGAACCCGATCCATCAAGGTGCGCTACTACACCAATCGCCGCAGTGCCCAGCGTTACGGCCATGATCCTTCCCCGGGTGGCCTTGATGAGCGCGCGAATGACTGGGGTAAACAGGCCGACGTCTTGCAAAATGCCGAAGAAGATAATGGCGAAGATAAACATCACCACGACGTTGATGACGGAATTTAAGCCCTCGCTGAAAAAGTCAGATATTTCACCTAGACCAAATCCACATATTAAGGCGCCAACTACGGGTACCAGCGTCATGGGGATGATGGGATTTACTCGGCCGCGGATCAAAAATCCCACCGTCACGAAAATGATGATGAGGCCCATGGCCGTGAGCCCGAGCGGGGTCTGCATAGTGCTCCTTCAAAAGTCGACAACTCACCATGTCCTACGCTACGAATACAAGCGAGTGTGACTCAGATTAAACCCCCGGCTATCGACAACGCCACTACCACCCCCAAAGTCCACACCGATTTAAATTGAATTACCTATAGATAGTCGTCACCACGAAGCAATCTTGAGTTCAGAGGGTCGTTGCAACACTTTCCCTTAGAAGGGTGTTGTTGTGTCTGAGATTATTGGCCCGTTTCATTCGTTGTCTGAATCGGATCGTCGTGGCTTAGTTGCCTTGGTTGGCAGTGGGCGTAGTGTCCGTTCGGCGGCTGGTGAGCTTGGTTGTCATTACGGGCATGCTTTGAATTTTTGTCATGCCTTTGGATTGCCAGTCGTGTTTAAAGCCAAACGAGTTGATCGCCGCGGTAGCCAGGCTTTCCAGCTTGTAGAGCTAGTCCGAAGCGGACTGTCGGTACGCCAAGCTGCTAAAAGATGTGGGATGCATCTTTCTGCGGCTTATGCCGTAGCTACGGAAGCTGGGTGCCATATCCGGTTGAGTCAGTATGCTCGGAAAGTCCGCCAGACGCAGTTAAGAGTGGAATATCTGCGCCTTCGGCTGGCGAGCCTGCCTGGTGGTGATGCTGGCGCGGCAGTAGGAATTGATCGTCGACTGCGAGAGTGTCTGATGGTTTGTGTGTGGGTTTCCAACCTGCATAAGGAGATAAGCCAGAATGACTACTGTGGCACGACG
>NZ_JASPIX010000049.1:0-227 GCF_030229735.1 Corynebacterium sp. MSK074 | reverse complement strand
TGGCCGTGGCCTACCCCGACCGCTTCGACAAATACCTATAAACCCAGCCCCACACACAAACAACTTGACACGCTCGTATGTCACTGTCTTCGGCGGCATCACCCCCGGATCATTTTCAGACAGGGGCGGGAATAAGCCATACCGAAGCCCGCGACTAGTTCTACTGTCCTTTCAGACGGAGGGAACGGAAATAAACATAGCCCGCCCAATCGGGTGGACAGACTATG
>NZ_JASPIX010000048.1:0-239 GCF_030229735.1 Corynebacterium sp. MSK074 | reverse complement strand
AGTATCCAGTGCTGGCCTTGGACTTCGGTGACTAGGGGTAGTTGGCGCATGCGGAAGTGGGCGCGCAGGAAGCCTAGCAGCTTGTGGTAGGAGATGCCGAGGTCTTTCGCCAGGCTGGTGAGGCTAAGGTCAACATCGTCGTCTAATTGGGGGAGGATGGCGCGGTAGAGGAACCAGGAGGTTTTGCGTGTGTAGGTGCCGGCTTTGCCGATGTGGTTGCCGGGTGCGTTGGTGGTGTA
>NZ_JASPIX010000047.1:0-248 GCF_030229735.1 Corynebacterium sp. MSK074 | reverse complement strand
AAGTGCCCGAAGAAATTCTCCATGACCGCGTTGTCGTAACAGTTGGCTTTACGCGACATTGACTGAACACCACCGTTATCATGAATCAGGTTGCGCTAGGACGAATGCTGGTACTGGAAACCTTGATCGGTATGCATCATCCACCCAGGCTCAGGCGTACACGTTTTAATTGTCTTAGTTAAAGAATCGGCGGTAAACGCTGTCGACGGCGATGTAGCCACGGTGTGGGCAACGATTGAACGGTCGAA
>NZ_JASPIX010000046.1:0-257 GCF_030229735.1 Corynebacterium sp. MSK074 | reverse complement strand
ATCAGCGAGCTGTCGACTTCTGCTGATGATGCAAGCGAGCTGGTCAAAGGCCTGCTGCAGGCATCGATCAACGCTGGTCTTAAAGCGGAGATGGATGCGCACTTGGGCTATAGCCATTCCGACCGCAAGGCCAAAGCGAAGGTGGAAACCGCACAGAGCAGCAATCACCGTAACGGGTCCTACACCAAGACCGTCAATTCTGGCTACGGCGCGGTTGAAGTGACCGTTCCCAGGGATCGTGCCGGCACGTTTACTCC
>NZ_JASPIX010000045.1:0-295 GCF_030229735.1 Corynebacterium sp. MSK074 | reverse complement strand
CTGACAGAGTCGGCCATTGGGTTTTGGGAACCTGGGCCGAGAGGTTCTTCGCGAAGTGCGTTCGACACCGCTGCCAATTAGCCTGCGGCAGGCAGTCACCCACGGCTGCTTGAATACCAAGATGGGCATCACTAGTAACGAGGAATACCTCGGTCAGGCCACGGGCGATGAGGTCCCGAAAGAACCCGGTCCACGACGCGGTAGATTCCGCGGTGGCGACCTGCATGCCCAAAAGCTCTCGGTAGCCGTCAGCGTTGACACCTGTGGCCAGCAACACGCTGGTCTTTACGACACG
>NZ_JASPIX010000044.1:0-296 GCF_030229735.1 Corynebacterium sp. MSK074 | reverse complement strand
GCGATCTTAGAAAGCTTCGAGCGTAACAAGCATCGCTACGGCTACCGACGAGTGCTACTTGACCTGCGCAACCAGGGATGGGTGGTCAACCACAAGCTCGTCTACAAACTCATGAGCGAAATGGGGCTTCGAGCCAAGGTCCGCCGGCGCAGGCCATATGTTTCTTATAACGGGACGATCAGCCACATTGCCGACAACACACTCGACCGCAAGTTCACCCCAGATAAGCCAAATACCGTCTTTGTTAGCGACGTCACCGAGTTCAGGGTCGCAGGCCGCAAGGTCTACCTGTCACC
>NZ_JASPIX010000043.1:0-305 GCF_030229735.1 Corynebacterium sp. MSK074 | reverse complement strand
GCTGATGGTACTGCAACCGGGAGGTTGTGGGAGAGTAAGTCACCGCCGACACCAAACAACAAAACACAACAAAATACAGAAACAAAAAGAAGGAGACGGTAAACCACCGTCTCCTTCTTTTCACGTTTTACGGGAGCAGGCGATACCCGACGACGCTTCGGCGCACACGCTCATTGACTTTATTCCTGGCGGAACTGCAAACAACCGGCAGGGGAGAAATAGGCAACGAACCCTAAACCTTTGCTTTTACCCCCGCTGCCGGTTGTGGTGCGACTCTGGGGATCCCTGCGGATTTAGGGTATCCT
>NZ_JASPIX010000042.1:0-360 GCF_030229735.1 Corynebacterium sp. MSK074 | reverse complement strand
CAAGCCATCAACCAACTAGCCGTGGCTTACCCCAACCGATTCGCGGATTACTTGTAAACCAAGCCCCCGCACACAAACAATCGGACACTCTCACTTAACCGGATATGGCACCCAGCTTCCGTAGCTACGGCATAAGCCGCAGTCAGATGCATCCCACATCTTTTGGCGGCTTGGTGTACTGACAGTCCGCTTCGGACTAGCTCCACAAGCTGGAAAGCCTGGCTGCCGCGGCGATCAACTCGTTTGGCTTTAAACACGACTGGCAATCCAAAGGCATGGCAAGAATTCAAAGCATGCCCGTAATGACAACCAAGCTCACCAGCCGCCGAACGGACACTACGCCCACTGCCAACCAAGGCA
>NZ_JASPIX010000041.1:0-361 GCF_030229735.1 Corynebacterium sp. MSK074 | reverse complement strand
AGGAACCAGGAGGTTTTGCGTGTGTAGGTGCCGGCTTTGCCGATGTGGTTGCCGGGTGCGTTGGTGGTGTAGAACGCCTCCGGCACAGAACTATCGCCTAGCGGATCGATGTCGGGGTGGTCACCTACGAGGAGGGTGTCTGGGTAGTCGAGGGCGGTATCTGGCTCGGGTGGGCTAAGTGTGGCAGTCATGGGGCGGGGCACTCCAGCAGAGAAGAACAGGGTTCGTATGTGCTTTCTAACAATTGCCCTTATAGTAACCCGAGTTAAGGACATGTGGCCTTAGTGGGGGTGTTTATGTTCGAATAGGATACCCTAAATCCGCAGGGATCCCCAGAGTCGCACCACAACCGGCAGCGGGG
>NZ_JASPIX010000040.1:0-382 GCF_030229735.1 Corynebacterium sp. MSK074 | reverse complement strand
CCCTGGTTGCGCAGGTCAAGTAGCACTCGTCGGTAGCCGTAGCGATGCTTGTTACGCTCGAAGCTTTCTAAGATCGCGTCTTTGAGCGCAGCGTGCTTATCCGGATCGCTGAGTCGTTTCTGGTGGTAGAAGAACGTTGCTCTCGGCATGCCTGCCGCATCCAAAAGGTATTGCAGACGATGCCGTGACTTGAGGATGACAATCGCCTGAACTTTCAGGCGTGTCCCTGATTCCTCAAGTCCCGCAATTTTTTTAGATATGCGTTTTCCGCTTCCAACCGCGCGATCTGGCGACGCAGCTTCGCTTCCTCCGAGAGCGGCTTCGGCGTGCCCGAACCCTTGGGCCTGCCCTTCGGCTTCGGTTTTAGTGCCTCATCGCCACC